>JBCCLS010000614.1:0-2682 GCA_039026835.1 Bacteroidota bacterium
ACTTTCCGCCACTCAAGAAAGCAATGATTTTGAGTTAGACGTTACAGGTCGATTTGAATCTATCGATCTTTCAGCCGCTTTAGGAACAAGTTACCGATTCGACAATGGATTGAATCTTGGTGTGCGCTATCATACTTCAATAACAAGTATGATCAACCAAGAAGGCAGAGCACCTTCTTTCTACAATGGTGTTTTACAGTTTTCTATTGGCTATTTTTTTAAATAACACATAGACTGTACACATATACAAAAGAAGCTTTCGGGCTTCTTTTTTTGTGAAAGTTGTTGAAATTAAAACAAAACTTAATATCTTCATACATAGCATAGAAACTATCTAAAACTGTTGTGTTGTATGAAAAAAGTATTGTTTGTTTTTGTATTGTGTTTGGGATATTTTTCAAATGCACAAGAATTTTCTTTTGGCGTTCGTGGCGGTTATAATTTAGCAGGCATTCAGGGTGACAATGCGAATGGTTTTCAAATGCGCCATGGATTTCATATTGGAATTGTAACGGAAATTAAAATCACAAATACATTTTCTGTACAACCAGAAATTAGCTATTCTCAGCAAGGTTCTGATCAAAGTTCGGTATTTATATTTGAAGAATTTCCTCTGATTGATACTGCATTGGAAGCACGGTATAATTATTTGAACGTTCCCGTACTAGCCAAATACTACGTATTCAAAGGTTTCAGTGTAGAAGTAGGCCCACAAGTAGGATTTCTACTTTCTGCCGAAGTAGATGACGGTATGCAAGTCGTATCGGCAAAAGATCAAATCAAAACTATTGATGTTGGCGTCACTATAGGTATTGGCTATAAACTTACGAACGGACTCAATTTTGGTGTGCGATACAATGCAGGATTTACCAATATAAACGATGTGAGTAACACCAACACTAAAAACAACAATGGTGTAATGCAACTCTCCATCGGTTACTTTTTGTAGGTTGATTTTCGTATTTTTGCCAAAACTACTTCTATGAATATCATCATCATCAATGGACCTAACTTGAATTTGCTCGGAAAGCGCGAACCAGAAATCTACGGAAGTGCTACGTTTGAAGATTATTTTAAAACCTTACAAACACAGTTTCCAACAGTACATTTGAGCTATTATCAATCCAATGTTGAAGGCGAACTGATCAATAAAATTCATGAAGTTGGATTTGCGTACCAAGGCATCATCCTCAACGCGGGCGCATACACACATACTTCTATCGGGATTGGCGATGCCATCAAATCAATTTCGACGCCTGTCGTAGAAGTACACATTTCCAATACATTTGGTAGAGAGGCATTTCGACATCAGTCGTATATTTCGCCCAATGCCAAAGGTGTCATCTTAGGATTTGGCATGCAAAGCTATCAATTGGCCATTCAAAGTTTCTTATCGTAAAACAGCATGCAAAAAGCTTATTTCAACTGGAGTTCTGGAAAAGACGCTACACTGGCATTATATCGTATTTTAGAACAAAAAGAATACAAGGTTACACAATTGGTCACTACTGTAAATAAAGACTACGAGCGTGTTTCTATGCATGGCTTACGCGAAGAATTGCTAGACCAACAAGTTCAACGCTTGCAATTGCCGTTAAAAAAAGTATACTTTCCGGCACAAGTCACCATGTCTGATTATGACAATGCCATGCGAATTGCCATGCAGGAATTGGTAGCGCAGGATTTTCACTATGGAATTTTTGGTGATATCTTTTTAGAAGATTTGCGAACTTATCGTGAAGAAAAATTACAAGAAGTTGGTATTACGGGCGTATTTCCACTTTGGAAAAAAAATACAACAGCTTTGTTGAAAGAATTTATTGCATTGGGTTTTAAAGCGATTACGGTATGTGTGAATGCCAAATTGTTAGACAAATCGTTCGTGGGAAGAATTCTGGATGAAGATTTCATCAATGACTTACCTAACACTGTAGATCCGTGTGGTGAAAATGGCGAATTTCACACATTTGTATTTGATGGTCCTTTATTTTCAGCTCCTGTAGACTTTACATTGGGCGAAAAAGTGTTAAAAACCTATGCACCTTCTCAAAATGAAGAAGACGCTTGTGACTCAGATGCTTCTGCGTGGGATACGGCGTTTTGGTACTGTGATTTACTTCCCAAATAACATAAAACTCTTAAAAATTAACGTTTTGATGTGAAAACTTTAATCAAGTTTTGGCATTTACTTAAGAACAAATTAAGACACATTGACGCTATATTTGACTGTGAAACAAAACGAAGTTTCACAGCAATTTTTCATAGCTGAAGGTGGGATATCAGTTATTAGGTTGGTTGAGGGAAAAAGTCATTCAAGTGAGATTGAATGACTTTTTTAGTGAGTGAAACTCAACTTTCGCAAGTCCGCAGGACGCAGCGAAAGTTGCAAGTTGAACTCATCCCGCTGCAAAGCGGGATCTTAACTTTTGAAGAAATAAATAGACAAGTCTGCAGGACGCAGCGAAAGTTGCAAGTTGAACTCATCCCGCTGCAAAGCGGGATCTTACCTTTTGAAAAATAAATAGACAAGTCCGCAGGACGCAGCGAAAGTTGCAAGTTGAACTCATCCCGCTGCAAAGCGGGATCTTAACTTTTGAAGAAAGAAATTCACAAGTCCTCAGGACGCAGCGAAAGTTTCAAGTTGAACTCATCCCGCTGCAAAGCGGGATCTTAGCTTTTGAA
>JBCCLS010000615.1:0-2677 GCA_039026835.1 Bacteroidota bacterium
ATAGAGCCTTAGCCGCCGACAATTCACAGACGTATGTACCAGATGTTGGAATGACTTTAATTAATCTTGCCGCATTTTATCAAGTTGATAAAGTAGATAAAGAATTATCACTAAAATATATAAATGAAGCCATTACTATTTTATTACCCTTTCATGAAATTGGCTATATTCAAAATTACTTAGATACTGCTTATGAAGTTTTAAAAGTTTGGGAGATTGGTTTAGAAGCCTATATGAAAGAAAAACTTAAAGAACTAGAAAAAAACAATAATCAAGAAGAAGAATAACCTACCCTAAAAACCTCGCGCGTTCCTCCGGTGTTGGCATTCTACAGGTTTCTTTTTGTCCAAACCATTTGTAACGGTTTTTCGCGATAAAGTCGTATACCGTATCGTTGATAAATTTTGGCAAGACACGAAAGACTTGCATCAGTTTCCAAGCACCACCAAATTCATTGAGAATGCGCAATGCTGCGGAAGATTTATGATAATACGCAACACCAGGTTCAAACAAAATTACAGAATCCAATTGTTCTGGATTGAGTTGTAGATGTTTTTGGATTTCAATACCAATATCCGATTGCAAGGAAGCAAAACGAAAAACATCTTTTGTATCTTTCGAAATGATCTTATCAACAAAACCGTTGCATAAGTTGCAAACGCCGTCGAACAGTACAATCTTCTTATCTTTTGGTAGCGTATCAATCATTTTTTGAGTCTTTTCAAACTGTCTTACAAAGATACGATTTATTGTGCAGATAACGCTTCAAGGAATGCGCTGAACGATTGATTTTACTTATGGTTTTATAAGCAGTTTATTAGTTTATATGTTTAGAAGTTTAGAAGTTTAGGGATATCAAAGTACTTCTCGAAACATTTTTCTTCATTTCATTCAGAAAAACACTCGAAGTGACGTTTGAAGTAAAACAAAAAATAATTCGTGCATTCGTGGTAAAAAATTTAAAACTCAAAATGTAAAATGAAAAAGTATTTTCCAGTAATAGGCAATAGGCAATAGGCAATAGGCAATAGGCAATAGACAATAGGTAATAAGCAACAAGCAACCAACAGCGAAGTGATACCAACATACTAACAACCAACAACTAAAAGCTAAGCGAACCAACACCTAAGCCTCAACACCTAATTCATAAATTTCCAAATTAAAATACGGAAGAGCAGCCAACAAGTGATCAAAAATATCGCCCATAATATACTCGTAATTTTTCCACACTTTATCTCTACTAAACGCATAAATTTCTAATGGAATTCCCTGTGGAGTTTGTGCCAACTGGCGACTCATGATTGTCATATCTTTATTAATAGCAGGATGCGATTCTAAATACGATTCTATATACTTTCGGAATACGCCAATATTGGTCATATTTCGTCCGTTGATGAGCAAGGATTTGTCAATATTACGTTCGGCATTGAATGCTATAATTTCTTCTTCACGGTTTTGTATGTAGTCTGAAATTAGCTGTATATTTTTGAATTCCTGAATTTCTTCGTTGCTTATATAATGAATGCTTGGTGCTTTGATAATAATTGCACGTTTAATGCGTCGTCCACCGGAGTCATTCATGCCGCGCCAGTTTTTAAACGAATCAGAAATCAATGCGTACGTGGGAATCGTAGTGATGGTTTTATCAAAATTCTGCACTTTTACCGTTGCCAAATTGATCTCTATGACATCTCCATCGGCGCCGTATTTTTCCATCGTGATCCAATCGCCAATACGAACCATATCGTTCACAGCGACCTGAATACTTGCTACAAAACCGAGAATGGTATCTCTAAAGATTAATAAGATTACGGCAGACAGTGCTCCTAATGTAGTGACAAACGCCCAAATGGATTTTCCCGTAAGGATAGAAAAACTCAAAACAATTCCGACAAACCACACAAAAATCATAAAAACTTGAATATAACTGTCTATCGGTTTGTCTTTAAACGCATTCAAGGTTTTCAGGAAATCGCGCAGTGAATTCAGGACACTTCGAATCACTTTTATGATAAGAACGATCAAAAACACATCAATTGCAATCAAAAAACGATTCTCAAAGTTTGGAAAATCGGCAAACAAATACGGCGTAGTTTGCTCAATCAAAAGAATAGGAACTACATGCGCTATATTTTGCGGTGTTTTATTCTTAATTAAAAAATCGTCAAAATTACTTTTCGTCTTTGGTGCCAAACGATAGGCAACAGAAATCAAAATGCGTCGTACAATATAATCTACAATAAATGCAAGAATACCAATCACAACAATGCCTACAATTAGGTTTATATATACAGCTGTAGCTTCGGTATATCCTTTATCTTTCAGGAATTCATAAACAATACGAAACAAATTTTGTGTATCCATATCAAAAATTTTTGCAAAGGTATAATTTCCCTGACAGAACCTTTCAAATTTGACAATTTTCCGAACCGTATCTGTACTTTCAGCACAATTTGTTGTTACATAAGTCAAAAAATAGCCTTATTTTTACATTGGACTCCTGCTAAAAAAAGAAAAAGAACAATTTTTCAGCAACTAAAAAAAGTGTGCATGAGTTCACTGAACCCATAAACTGATTCATTTTTGCGAAATCATATTTACGTATTTTTTGTATTGCTTGTTAGTTTTTCCTGTGCGCAGGAATTACCGCCAATAATCAACTACACGCCAAAAATAT
>JBCCLS010000616.1:0-2666 GCA_039026835.1 Bacteroidota bacterium
AGCGCGTCGACGGAGCCTCGAGTGCGGCGAGCGGCTTCCAGGAGTGCCCGGATGCCCGCGACGGTCAGACGCCAACCGACGGATGCCGTGTCTCAATGAAGCAGAGACATTGGAAATCTGTATCAAAAAAGCACAAGGTTTTTTTGAAAAACACCAAATTGATGGAGAAGTAGTCATTGCAGATAATGGCAGTACAGACGGTTCGCAAGCCATTGCTGAGCGTTTGAATGCACGTGTTGTTCCTGTTGCAGAAAAAGGTTATGGAAATGCCCTAAAAGGCGGCATCAAAGCAGCAAATGGCAAATACATCATCATGGGCGATGCAGATGATAGTTATGACTTTTCAAAGTTGGAATTATTTGTAGAAAAACTACGCGAAGGCTACGACTTAGTGATGGGAAATCGTTTCAAAGGCGGCGTCAAAAAAGGAGCGATGCCTTTTTTACACAAATACTTAGGGAATCCAGTGTTGTCCTTTATTGGGCGACTCTTTTTCAATATCAAAATTGGTGATTTTCATTGCGGATTGCGTGGCTTTTCCAAAGAAGCATTCTACAAAATGAATGTCAACACCACGGGAATGGAATTTGCTTCCGAAATGATTGTGAAGTCCAAACTCAATGGATTAACGATTGCAGAAGTTCCCACAATTTTACATCCCGATGGACGTTCGCGTCCGCCACATTTAAACACCTGGCGCGATGGTTGGCGTCACTTGCGTTTCTTACTATTGTACAGTCCGCGTTGGCTGTTTCTATATCCCGCTTTTTTGTTGATTATTGTAGGAACGATTTTATCTGCGCTACTCATTGTAAAACCGCTCAATGTTAACGGAATCATCTTTGATGTTCACACATTGTTATACACAGCTAGCGCCGTCATTATTGGCGTTCAATTCTTAATGTTTTACGGCCTAACGAAAATTTTTGCAGTAGAAAATGGATTGCTTCCCAAGAGCGATCGCTATACAAAACTGTTCAAATTTTTTACGCTAGAAAAAGGGTTAATTGTTGGCTTTTTAACTTTTTTCTTAGGAATTTATCTCAGTATTTCAGGCTTTCTCGATTGGAAAGCCACCAGTTTTAGCGATTTAAAACCCGCGGAAACCTTACGTGTCATTGTTCCCGCAGTATTTACCATCATGCTTGGATTACAGGTGATTCTGTTTAGTTTCTTCTTTAGTATTTTAGGTTTAAAGCAACATCTAAAAAAATAGAATCTGCTTCTAAAAGTATTTTGATTTTCGTTGGAATTCTCTTAGTTTTAAGGATTACTACAATATTCATACATCAAAAAAATGTCCTTCTTAAAATCTTTCTTCCAGAAAAAAGAACAACCGATTACCTCTTATGCTGATTTTTGGAATTGGTTTCAACAGCACGAAAAGAAATTCCACAAAGTTTTGCGAAAAGGAGGAGATGTGCAAGGTGTGTTTTTTGATAAACTTGCTGCAAAGTTAGGCGAATTGAAAGATGGATTTTGGTACACCGCAGGCATGTTTACTGACGAAGTTGCAGAATTAGTCATTACGCCCGATGGTGTGATAGAAAATATTGTATTTGTGGAAGAACTCGTAGCCGCTGCTCCCAAAATGAACCACTGGAAATTTACGGCGCTCAAACAACCGTCAGACATAAAAAACATTCGCATAGGAATGGGAGCACATTCGTTTTCAAGTGAAAATTTATCGTTTTATCCCATTGATCATAAA
Organism: Bacteroidota bacterium; assembly: GCA_039026835.1. GTDB lineage: Bacteria > Bacteroidota > Bacteroidia > Flavobacteriales > Flavobacteriaceae > Kordia. The sequence continues at coordinate 1,712 of JBCCLS010000616.1, forward strand.
GACTATCCTGACGAAATTGACATTGTGGTAGTGCATCACGATTATAACGATAAGGATAAAAATCTCATCATTAACGGAACTTATTTATTTTTAGATAATTATTTGGGCGAATTGAATTCTGTGACCACCATTGACAACTTGAAAGTAATTTCAAAGGCGGAAGCGACAGCGGAGTTGATTCCTATTTTAAAATTGAAGGACTTTTTAATTTGGAGAGAAAAAGAATTTATCGAAAAATACAAAGGAATTCGCCACAACACTGAAGAAGACAACTTTATCAGTTTGGAAGCAACCTTGCCAAACGATTTTCCACTATTTGCGATTATCAATTCTGATTTGTTAGCGTGGGATCGAAAAGCCTCGCATCCGTGGATTGCTATTTTTAAAATTTTGTACGATGGAAAAGACAATTATGGAATGCCGAACGAAAAAGAGTATGAACTGTTGGCTACCATTGAAGAGGAAATCTTGCAAGAGTTGAAAGATGCAGAAGGCTATTTAAACATTGGCAGACAAACTGCAGATTCTGAACGCGAAATATATTTTGCCTGTGTTGATTTCCGATTGCCTTCCAAAGTATTGCACAAAATCAAAGAAAAATACAAAGATGACTTCGGCATACAATTCAACATTTTCAAAGACAAATACTGGCAGTCCTTCAATCGATTTGATACGAACTAAGGTTACATGATGAATCAATGTATTTTTTTTCCTAAATCATATTAAATCTAGTTCAGTACAAGAATTCATAACACTTGAAGAAGTAACGACTGTGTTTTTGAAGTTTATGACTAGTATATCATTGCCGTCAGATCGAGTGAATTTGTGTAACAAATTTGTATCGAGATCTAGTTGTTTCCATTAAATCCCTTACTAATTTCAAAGTACTTTTTGATAGATCCTGAATCATACTGAATCAAGTTCAGCACAAGAGTTCAGGACACTTGAAGTGACG
>JBCCLS010000617.1:0-2662 GCA_039026835.1 Bacteroidota bacterium
AAATTAGGTGTCATGAAACACTACAGAGTTGCCTTTAACGGTGATTTCTGTCAAGTAATTCCAACGGAGAATGCACCAAAAATCACAGAAGATGATGTAAAATTACTATTAGACAATTACGACGATATTGAGGTTTGGAAAGAAAAATTTCCATTAGAAAGCTACATTTTCAAAGGATTCGGAATCATGAATTTATTTGATGTGACTTTTGATGAAACACTTTCTTCTATCCGTTCTAATTTATTACGTAGTGACGATAACTTACTCACAGACGTTCGCCAAAATTTGCGTGAATTTTTCAACATCAAAGACTTAGAGTTTGGCTTTTCAGTATATGCAAATACCACAAGAAATGGAAAAACAGTAAAACGCATCAAAAAATGTGACAGCTTGATTTTTAAAAGAGATCAAGAAATTTCTTGTGATACTTTTTTCTGTAACGGCATTGCCGAACGTGTTTTTCATACTAAAGAAGCGATTGCCGTTTCAGATGTAGAAAACTACGGCTTGCATTCAAACAAGAACTCATTTTACCAACGTTTGCATGAAAAAGGGATTCAAAGTATCATTCTTATTCCAATTAAAGCAAAAGACGCAGGAGATTTAGCTGTTTTGGAAATTGCTTCACCAAGACCATATGAGCTGAATTCTGTAAATCAGCAAAAGTTGCGTGATATTATTCCAGTATTTGAAGCTGCGGTGACGCGTGAAGCTGAGTCTTTTCAAAACATACTAGAGGCAACCATTCAAGAGCATTACACATCCATTCATCCATCTGTCAAATGGCGTTTTTACGAAGCGGCAGAAAGATTTCAATCTGAAGTGGCAGAAAATGTAGAAAATCCTGTGGTGCAAGATATCGTTTTTGATGATGTACATCCGTTGTTTGGACAAAGCGATATCAAAGGGTCTTCCACAGCTAGAAACAACGCAATTCAGCAAGATTTAACGATTCAGTTGGAGTTGGCTATCAATGTGCTCAAAGGCGCTATGGAAAAGGCAAATCTTCCAATCTATGATGAATTGGCATTCCGAATTAGCGAATACTTAGATCATACCCAAGAAGGACTCAAAGCCGGAGATGAACTAGGAATTTTAGAGTTTTTAAAGAAAGATATCTATCCAGTTTTTAGACATTTGAAGGAAATTGATACTGACATGGCGAAACTCGTAGATACGTATATGAATCGCTTGGATGACAACCTAAAAGTAGTCTACGAAAAACGAAAAGAATACGAAAATAGTGTGACCATTTTGAATACCAAATTGGCAAACTATATTGATAAAAAGCAAGAAGAAGCTCAGGCGATGTTTCCACATTATTTTGAGCGCTACAAAACGGATGGTGTGGAGTACAACATGTACATTGGGCAATCGTTAGTGAAAGACAAAATATTCCATAATTTATATCTTTATAACTTGCGATTGTGGCAATTGCAGAACATGTACGAAATGGAGCAAGTAGCACATAACGCTCGCAAAGAAATGGAGCACGACTTGCAAGTGGCCTCTTTAATTTTAGTGCATAGCAATCCGTTGGCGATTAAATTCCGCATGGATGAAAAGCAATTTGATGTAGATGGCGCTTATAACATTCGGTACGAAATTATCAAAAAACGAATTGACAAAGCCAATATTAAAAATACCAATGATCGTTTGACGGTTCCTGGAAAAATTGCCATTGTGTATTCGCAAGACAAAGACGCACGTGAATATTTAAAATATATCAAATACATGCAGTCGAAAAATTATTTTGGAAAGCTTGAAAAACTTGAGTTGGAAGACTTACAAGGAGTTTCAGGTTTGCGTGCCTTACGTGTAGAAGTCATTTACCAAGACAATTTCAACGAAAAATCATCACTTACCATAGATCAATTAATGGAAGAGCTCAAATAAGAGCTCTTTCTTTTTTTGCATACTACTCATTATTGCTCATACAATGTAAAAGTTGGCCATACAGCATCTCAAACAGTATATGAAACAATTTATATTTTCTGCCATTATCATATTCAGTATTCATGGAACAGCTCAAAAAAAAGTGTCTGAAAAATGTGTAGAAGGCATCACAAAAGCGAAACAAGATTTTACAAACGGAAAAGCTTATTTTGATCATTCAAGAATAGAGGTTGAATTCAATACGAATGGGCATTATGAAAGCTTCTATCAAGTATATATGTTTTCTAAATATGGAATTGAGAGAGACGAATATATACATTTTGAATCCGATGAAGAGCAGTGTTATTATGCAAAAATGGATACGCTTATTCGAAAAAAATATGGAAAAGATATCTATTTGAGATCAAGGCGAAAAGCAAAAGAAATATTTGATTCAGGCGAGCTAGAAAAAAAATCCGAAATTCTCAATTTGGAAAAATTTTACCTGTTGCATGAAAGTCCTCCTAAATTTATTGGGAATGATATGTTGATTAAGAATATAATCAAGAAAATGTTCAAATCTACATCACAAGAAAAGACAGAATTTGAATATTATTCAGTTCAGTTATTCATTGATAGAAAAGGACAGGTAGTAGACATTACAAGCTTTACACATACACCAAAAGTGGAATACAGCAAAGCACAAATAATAAAAGCACTAAATGCATTAGGGTCTTTTGAACCTGCCTATCTCTATGATGTTAAGGTAAATGCCAAACTACACCTG
>JBCCLS010000618.1:0-2659 GCA_039026835.1 Bacteroidota bacterium
CGTCGCTTTTCATTCATTCTCTTTTGGTGTTCTTAAGAAAAAGAAAACAAAATTGTGTGAATGTAAATTTGCACATATAAAATAACAAACTGATGAAAGGTGTATTATTGATAAATTTGGGTTCACCAGATACTCCAGAGCCGAAAGATGTGAAACGATATTTAGCAGAATTCCTTATGGATGAACGCGTAATTGATGTTCCGAAATGGTTGCGAACGTTTTTAGTAAAAGGAATCATCCTAAATACACGTCCAAAAAAATCAGCAAAAGCATACAAAAAAATATGGTGGGATGAAGGTTCACCGTTAATTATTATTTCTGAGCGTTTTCAGGAAAAAATTCAAGCGCGTGCCAAAGTACCTGTTGCTTTAGGAATGCGTTATGGTACGATGAGCATTCACAACGGATTAAAAGAATTGCACGAACAAGGTGTCGATGAAGTCTTGGTTGTGCCGTTGTATCCTCATTATGCCATGTCTTCCTATGAAACCGTAGTCGTGAAAACGGAGGAAGAACAAAAAGCACATTTTCCAAACATGAATCTCACTGTTGTGCCACCGTTTTACAATCATCCAGATTATATCCGTGTGCTTTCAGAAAAAATAAAAGCTCACATCAAAGATATTGACTACGATCATATCTTGTTTTCGTACCACGGAATCCCAGAACGACACATCCGCAAGTCAGATCCGACCAAATCACATTGTAAAATGGACGGAAGCTGCTGCAACAAACCTTCTGATGCACATAAATTTTGTTACAGACATCAGTGTTTTGAAACCACTCGTTTGGTTGGTGAATATTTAGAATTGGAAGAAGATACCTTTAGCAACTCATTCCAATCACGTTTGGGAGGCGATCCTTGGTTAAAACCATATACAGATAAAGAATTTGAACGTTTTCCAAAAGAAGGAAAAAAGAATTTAGTAGTCATCACGCCAGCCTTTGTGGCAGACTGTTTGGAAACACTGGAAGAAATTGCCATGGAAGGCGAAGAAGAATTCAAAGAAGCAGGTGGAGAAGAATATCAGCACATTCCATGTCTCAACGATGATGACAATTGGGTAAAAGTAATGACACGTTGGATTAATGAATGGAGTGTAACCAAACAACCTAAAGAAGAAATTACTGCCTAATGGCAACCAACAAATCTGCTGAACTTGGCATTGCGCCGATTGGGAAATTGCTTATCGGACAAGCAGTGCCTGCTTCCATAGGAATCTTAGTAATGTCGCTCAATATGGTAGTAGATACCATTTTTGTGGGACGATGGATTGGCGCCATGGCGATTGCAGCCATCACGGTTGTGGTGCCGCTTACTTTTTTAATTGCTTCTATCGGAATGGCAATTGGTGTCGGAGGTGCATCTATCATTTCCAGAGCTTTGGGAAGAGACGATCATGACAAAGCCCAACGCACGTTTGGGAATCAAATTGTGATGTCGTTCGGATTGGCGGTTTTCTTTGTTATTATTGGTTTGCTCTTTAAAGAAGAAGCATTGGCGTTATTTGGCGCGAATGGTAAAATTTTGGCTCCCGCAGAAACTTACTACGTCATTGTAATGTATGGAGTTCCCTTTTTGTCATTATGTATGACCGGAAATCCAGTTGTTAGGGCAGAAGGCAAACCTAAATTTGCTATGGTTGCTTTGATACTTCCCGCGTTTGGAAACATTTTATTTGATTACATTTTTATCCAAGTATTGGATATGGGCATGGCAGGAGCCGCATGGGCAACTTCTATCTCTTACTTTATTTGCTTTGTATTTATTTATTGGTTTTTCCTTTCCAAATACAGTGAACTCAAAATTCGATTGCGTTGTTTTAAACTAGAAAAACCTATTGTTCGTGAAATCACAGAATTGGGCGGTGTAACGTTGGCGCGACAAGGAATGGTCAGTATTTTATCGATCATTCTCAATCATACCTTATATCAATATGGCGGTGAAACTAGTGTCACTATTTATGGAATTATCAGTAGAATGTTAATGTTTGCCTTATTTCCTGTGATGGGAATCTCGCAAGGATTTTTACCGATTGCGGGATATAATTACGGAGCTGAAAAGTTGCCGCGTGTGCGCGAAAGCATCAATATTTCCATAAAATATGGAACAGGTTTGGCACTCATCATCTTCGCCATTATCATGATTTTTCCAGAACAAATTGCCGCACTATTTACAAAAGATGCTGCAATTATTCGTGATACGCCAAGTGCTTTGCGTTGGGTATTTTTAGTAACGCCGTTGATTGCCGTACAAATGATTGGTGCAGGCTATTTTCAAGCCATAGGAAAAGCAGTGCCAGCATTATTACTAACATTGACCAAACAAGGATTCTTTTTAATTCCGCTCATCCTCATATTGCCAACATACTTTGGAATTTTGGGTGTTTGGGTTGCCTTCCCCATTGCAGATACATTAGCTACGATTGTCACAGGTTGGTATTTGAACAAAGAAGTGCGACGCACGTTGTTGTAGAATAGTTTTGAGATGTTTTAAATCTTGCTATTTATCAAAACATCATAACATAACGTCAGTTCCATATACATTTTATTCAAATAGAAATTATGCTCACTTAGAAAATAAAACACAAATTACTACATTTCAGTTTTTTACTTTCATTTTCTTTGCTCGCACAAAGAATACTGAATCAAGTTCAGC
>JBCCLS010000619.1:0-2658 GCA_039026835.1 Bacteroidota bacterium
AGAATATGTAAAGCAATACAAACCTCGCAATAAATTTGAAAATAAAATTGTCTACTTAGATACCAGCAATATATTTTTACAAAGTGCCATTTTAGAACATAGACAATTCAGCTTTCCAGAACATGGAAATTTTACTGGATACATTATGAAGCAACTGATTCAAAATTTCAATAATTTATATATTGAAGGTGGCGCCAATCAAAAACAATCCATTCAAATTTTTCCTGTGAACGATCAAGGAAAAATCGATGCGAAGCCGTTGTATAGTTTCCAGACATTTGCAGACAAACTTGAAGTATATGATCGCGAAGGATATTTTCTTTCTGTAACAGAAGGTTGTTGTTCTAATACAAGTACATTTGAAGTTTTCGATCTAAATGGTAAGCATATCCTAAGTTCAAATCATAGCGTTAAAGTTATAAAGACAGATAATGAAGATTATTTTATTAGCGCACGAAAACGGGAAATTTATGATTTGCCAGTCATTTTCATTCAAAATTCCAAAGGAGAAACGCAGTATATAAGCTTTTCGCCAATTCGTATAGACAATCTTTTTGAAGATAATTTTTATTTAAAGTTTACGGAAGATAAGAAAATAACAACTAGGAATCCACACAACCTATTGGATGCTTACACTACAGAAAGCCTAAACAATCTCGAAATCTGGCTGCCATTTAATGATAAAGACACACTCAAAATCCCTTTTAAAAACCAAAAAGCCTTTGGTATAGACTATCCGCAAATAAAAGTAGAACTCGTTACTGAACAAGAATAGCGATCTTCTCCCAAAAACAACTAAAAGTCAACAAAGTAGCTCAAAAATCATTTATTCAAAATAAAACACTACCTTTGCCGCTTTAAATCTCAGAGCGAGATGAAGTTATGCAGCGTCAGGGTATTTTAGAAAGGTCGTAGCGCTCCATGTAACTTCCAAACACAGCAGGAAGCTGTACGAACTTTTTAAAAATACATTATGACAAAATTTGAAGAATTAGGTCTTCAAGATTCGCTATTGCGTGCCATTCAAGATATGGGTTTTGAAACGCCTAGCGAAGTTCAAGAAAAAGCAATTCCAATTTTATTAGAAGAAGAAACCGATATGGTAGCACTTGCCCAAACTGGGACAGGTAAAACCGCTGCTTTTGGTTTTCCACTAATCCAAAAAATTCATGCAGACAGTCGCACGACGCAAGGGTTGATTTTATCGCCTACGCGCGAATTGTGCTTGCAGATTACCAACGAGTTGAAAAATTACTCAAAATACGAAAACATCAATGTAGTTGCTATTTATGGTGGTGCTAGCATTACCGATCAAGCAAAGCAAGTAAAGAAAGGTGCGCAAATTGTGGTGGCAACGCCGGGACGTATGCAAGATATGATCAACCGCCGTATGGTGGATATTACAAAGATTGAATATTGCGTGCTTGATGAAGCGGATGAAATGCTGAACATGGGATTCTATGAAGACATCACTTCCATCCTATCGCACACACCAGAAGATAAAAGTACATGGTTATTTTCGGCAACCATGCCACGAGAAGTGTCTGTGATTGCACAGGAATTTATGTTTGAACCAAAAGAAATCACGGTTGGTTCGCGTAATTCAGGTTCGGACTCAGTGCGACATGAATTTTATGCCGTAAGCGGACGTGATCGCTATTTAGCGTTAAAACGTTTGGCAGATGCAAATCCGGATATTTTCTCAGTAGTTTTCTGTCGAACAAAACGCGATACGCAAAGTGTTGCTGAAAAGTTAATTGAAGATGGTTACAGCGCAGGCGCTTTGCATGGTGATTTAAGTCAAAACCAACGTGACTTAGTCATGCGATCGTTCCGAACACGTCAAATTCAAATGTTAGTGGCAACCGATGTTGCTGCACGTGGAATTGATGTGGACGACATTACACACGTAATCAACTACCAATTGCCTGACGAAGTGGAAACCTATACACACCGAAGTGGTAGAACTGGACGTGCTGGTAAAACAGGTGTTTCTATGGTGATTGTCACCAAAAGTGAAATGCGCAAAATCAAATCGGTAGAGCGTAAAATTCAGAAGAAATTTGAGCAAAAAACAATTCCTACAGGTATTGAAATCTGCCAAATTCAGTTATTTCACTTAGCGAATAAAATTCACAATACTGAAGCCAACGAACAAGTAGACGAATATCTGCCAAAAATCATGGAAATCTTTGAAGATACTTCGAAAGAAGAACTCATCAAACGTATGGTGTCGGTAGAATTTAATCGTTTCTACAATTACTATAAAAATAAGCGTGATCTTAATCAACCAAAAGGCGGTAGCGAAGAGCGTTCATCTCGTGGTGGATCTAATGAAAATAGTACGCGTTACTTTATCAATGTAGGCTCTAAAGATGGATATGATTGGATGCGTTTGAAAGACTTCTTAAAAGCTACTTTAAACTTAGGTCGCGAAGATGTATACAAAGTTGATGTCAAGGAAAGTTTTTCATTCTTTAATACCGATAATGACAAGAAAGAAAAGGTTTTAGCACACTTTACTGATTTTAAAGTTGACGGGCGTTTTGTCAATGTGGAAGAATCGACCAACTCAGGTGGTGGCGGTGGCGGACGTCGTCGTAGAGATGGTGGCGGCAGAAGACGTAAAGACGGTGATCGCAAACGAAGAAATCGCAG
>JBCCLS010000620.1:0-2638 GCA_039026835.1 Bacteroidota bacterium
ATTTGTAAGAAATGCAAAAATACGCAATCCCACACAAGGATATTAATACCTAACGATAAATTAAACCAATTGCTTCATAATAAAATCTATTACCATGAATTCACACATCCAAACACGCATTGAGAACTCGGAGACTCATATTTTTAAAGCCGTTTTTCCAAATACAACCAATCATTATGATACATTGTTTGGTGGTACTGCCTTGCAATTGATGGATGAAGCTTCGTTTATTTGTGCCACGCGTTTTAGCCGAAAGAAAGTGGTAACTGTTTCTACCGATAAAATTGACTTTAACAAACCGATTCCGGAAGGAACATTGGTAGAGTTGATTGCCAAAATAGTAAAAGTAGGAAACACAAGTTGTGTGGTGAAGGTTGACATTTTTATGGAAAACATGTATGAGGACGGACGACAAAAGGCAGTAACAGGATTTTTCACCTTTGTTGCGATTGATGATCAAAAGAATTCGATTAAGATTGTGGATTAGGGTGTTGGGTTTTGGGTTTTGGGTGTTAGGTTTTTGAGTTTACAAATCAACAACAGGCTCAATACTCAATACTAACATCTCAATACTAATGAAAAACAAGCTATACCGTTTTCACAACTAGTGTTACATATTTCTACACCGCTTGCAACATATACAAGCGTCGTAAGAAAAACTTTCGTACCTTATGAAACATAATTGCATGAATGCGAACAAATTGCAATGCCAAACAACACAAACCAATTAACGTATGAAAAGAGTAAAATTACAACGGCTTTGGGAAGACCGTAATCAGAGTACAGGAGTACTAACTGTTTTAGATGATGATGGACAACCTTCCTTTGCTTCTTTATGTATTGAAAGAGGCGACCGAGATAACCAACGCAATGTGAGCAATGTACCACCTGGAACGTATCCGCTCGTATTGGAGTTTTCACCTAGATTTCAACGAGATTTATATGAATTAAAAGATGTGCCTAACCGAAGCGAATGCAAAGTACACGCATCTAATTTTTGGAAACAGCTCAACGGTTGTATTGCGCCAGGTGTAAAACTAAAGGACATGAATCAAGATGGGTATTACGATGTAACGGACAGTCGCAAGGCTTTGGAGGCTTTTCATCGCGCCTTGAGAGGTATTGAACGTACTACTATTGAGATTATTGATCCTGTTTCTTAAAGAAAAGAGAAGTATTATTTAAATAAAAAAGTCGCTACCTACTGATAGCGACTTTTCTATTATTTACAGATAAAGAATGATTTGAAACCTACTATTTTAACACATCGAAACAATACTAAAATTCTAATTATCAATTACTTATTTCAAAAAGCACACACATAGCTATTATCCTAAAAACTTAGTAAATAACTATCAATCAAAACGATTGGGATTTTCAAAACAGACAACCCAAATACCTACATATCAAATCTGCAAAAGGTGATACACTTACGGTTATAAAAAATGATTGCTCTAATTATAAATACATAGAATTACAGTAATTTATATGTATTCCTTATATTTGAACAACTGCCATCATTAAAAGAAAAATAACCACGATACCTACAGTAGGGTATTGTACTTCACTACAGCAGTGAACTCAAAAAGAAAACTTTAAACAACAAAATGAAATCACTAAGATTAATAGTAATTCCCCTATTACTAGGTATTGCTACATCCACAAACGCGCAAGAAACGCCACCTCCATCTCCAAAACCAAGTGTTATTGAAGTAGTTGAAGACACAGATGAAGCCCAAACTTACGAGCAAAGAATCAATAATGCATTAAGCCTACATGAGAAAGGCAAATACAAAGCGGCAGCAACAGAATATGAAAAAGCATTTAAACTAAAACAAGGTAGTGCACCTGATTATTACAATGCTGCATGCTTATGGGCATTATCTGGTAATGCTACTAATGCTATGAAGAATTTAAAAATTTCAGTAAATAAAGGGTTTCATTATTTGGATCACATTAAGAATGATACAGATTTAACAATCCTGCACAGCAACAGTTCGTGGAATTCTACTTTAAAGAAAATTCAAAATAACTTACATGAGCATCAAAAATATTATGATGAAGATGGAAATTTAAAAAGAGAAGTGATCGCTAAAGATAAATTAGGTAGTTGGGTTACTGATTTTGGACTTCAAAAACTGATTGAAGAAGCTAATGGCAATAGTGCTGTTGCACAAAGAAGATTAGCAAGGTACTACACATTTGTAGATAAAAATGATAAAAAGAAAGTACGATGGTTAAAAGAGGCTGCTACTAAGTTTGATTATACAGCACTCAATAATTTAGCTTTTGCATATAAAGAAGGTTCAGGTGTTGCGGTAGACAAAAAGGAAGCAGCCATTTATTACACAAAAGGTGCTTGTATTGCTCCTTATGGTAAATCAGGTTGTTTTTGGGGTTTAAGAGATTTCCTTGGCTTGGAAGTCGCATCAAATATAAAAATGGAAAGTATGATTGAAATGGTTAATAGCAAAATGACCTTTTTGATACTTGATGAATATACGCTTGGGAATTTATTGTTCAATTTAGCGCATTACTATGAAGACGGATTGGCTAGCGATTACAAAGCAGACCTATCAAAAGCAAAAAAATACTATAAACGTTCTGCTAATTTTGGAAATGAATATGCTAAAAAGAG
>JBCCLS010000621.1:0-2633 GCA_039026835.1 Bacteroidota bacterium
AAAAATTTCTGAAGCCATGGAAGAAATTTAGAAAAAATTCATGCGGTTTTGGTTTTTCTCAAAAAAAGAAAAAGCAAAAACACCTCTGGAAATCAAAGATTCATGAGTTCCTTAATTTAAAATAAAAACTCACGAACTAAAAGCGTACTTTCTTTTGTTTCTTTTCTTTGTGCGAGCAAAGAAAACGAAAGAACAAAACTAAAGTGGAGTGGTTTGTGTTTCATTTTCTAAGTGAGAATAATTTTTATTTGAATAAAAATTATGTACAACTGAGCTGAAATTAAATATCTATTTACAGTTCATACTTCACTGAAGAATAATCAATTGTCAAGTTTGAGCATTATTGAAAGTACTGAGCGTAGCTCATGAGAACATTACAAAAAATAAAATCGAGCACAGTCAAGATGATGATGAAATACCATTTCTTAGCTGTGCTCGAGACATAGTTGTTGAAGTTTTATTACTATCCTTCTCTTTGAATTTCAACACTGTGTGGATACGGAATTTCAATTCCAGCAGCATCAAGGGCAATTTTTGTATGTTCTAATACATCAAAATATACATCCCAATAATCTTCAGTTTTAGTCCAAGGACGCACTGCAAAATTCACAGAACTGTCCGCCAATTCGGAAACATTTACCGTTGGAGCCGGATCTTTCAATACTTTTGGATGATCGGTTACGACCTTCATCAGTACTTCTTTTGTTTGTTTGATATCTGCATCATACGAAACACCAATCACATGATCTACACGTAATGTACCTTCGGCAGAGTAATTAATAATATTTCCGTTAGACATTGCGCCGTTCGGAACTATAGCTAATTTATTTTCAATTGTGTTTAAATGTGTGGTAAAAATTTGAATTTCTTTCACTACTCCAAGAACACCTTGTGCCTCAATTAAGTCGCCAATTCGATAGGGTTTAAAGATCATTATGAGCACACCACCTGCAAAATTGGATAGTGAACCTTGCAACGCCAAACCAATTGCCAAACCAGCGGCACCAATAATAGCAGCAAACGAAGTGGTTTCAATGCCTAATTGCGAGGCAACAATGACAAATAGTAAAATTTTAAGTGTCCAACTTAGTAGATTACCCAAAAACTTTTGGAGTGTAGTATCCACACCGCGTTTTTTCATAATCTTTTTGGAAACACTAACAATCATCTTAATGATAAACAATCCGACGATTAAAATGGCCAATGCAGCAATTACTTTGATTCCGTAGTCTACAATGATTTTTTCGAAATTATCTAGCCAACTAGTAGCAGTTGTAGCAGCTTCTTGTGTAGTATTTTCTTCTTGCATGATGTAAAGGTTTTTTTAAGATTACGCAAAATTATAAAATCGTAGGACTTCAGGATATAATTCCAAATAAATTTTCAAGCATTCCACAAACGGCATAAAAATCTGTTTAGTAGCACTTTTGATGTTAGAAGTGTTGTCAAATTACATTTTTAAGAACATTCGCAACAAGATAACGGTCAACGCTAAAAATGCAGGTGTTCCTTGAATGATTAAAATACGCTTATTGTTAGTAGAATACGAACCGTATACGGCTGCTATACACACGCAAATGATAAAAAATAAGCTGGCAGAAATGTCGTTTGTATACAATGACCAAAATAATCCTGCTGCCAAAAAACCATTGTACAATCCTTGATTGGCGGCCAGCGTTTGGGTTTCTTCGGCAAAGGTTTTTGACTTTAGTCCAAATGTTTTAATGCCTTTAGGTGTGGTCCATAAAAACATTTCTAAGTATAAAATGTATACATGTTCTATCGCGACAAGCGCAATAAGAATGATTTCTAAAGTTTTCATAGGCGTGAACTTTAAATAGGTTGTCAAGGTCTATATGAAGATATGGAAAATCTGCGAGTATAAAAAAAGCGCCATCTTACGACAACGCTTTCCTCAATATGATAGGTAATTGTTTATTTTACTTCAAACGTAAGTTTTACGTTAACGCGATACTCTGTAATAGCATCTCCATTTACAATAGCGCTCTGTTCTTGAACGTATACAGAGCGAATGTTTTTTACCGATTTAGCGGCTTGTTTTACTGCTTTTGCAGTAGCATCTTCCCAGCTTTTTTTTGAGTTGGAAAGTACTTCAATTACTTTTAATACTGCCATAATAGTGTTTTTAAAGGTTATGTGTATGTACTCGTTTATCGAGATTTATTTGTTCCTTCAAATTACGGCAATTTCAGTAATTAACAAAGTGTAAATTATCCGTTAATCGCAACAACTTCGTTAATCTGTCCTTTTAATAGGTTCTTTAACGTGTTTTCGATACCACTTTTTAATGTCATGGTAGATGATGGACAACCACTACAAGCGCCTTGTAAGACTACTTTTACTACTTTCGAATTTGGATCGTAGGAATCAAACATAATATTTCCACCATCGCTGGCCACAGCTGGTTTGATGTATTCTTCTAAAATGTTTACAATTTCTTTTGAAATATCGTCTAGCGCTTCAAAACTTTCTTCAGAAATTTCAATTCGTTCCTTCTGTGCTACTGGAATGTCTTTAGAAATGACTTCTTTCCCTTCCTGAATATAATTGCGGATAAACTCGCGAATCTCCATGGTAATGTCATTCCATTCTACCATATCGTATTTGGTGAT
>JBCCLS010000622.1:0-2629 GCA_039026835.1 Bacteroidota bacterium
TGAAGCAACTGCCAATTTTCCAGATAATGAAAAATTTGGACTCGTAAGTCAGTTGAGACGTGCAAGCGTTTCTGTACCTTCAAATATTGCTTAAGGCGCTTCTAGAAGATCAAATAAAGATTTTTATCGGTTTTTAGAAATTGCAATTGGTTCAACTTATGAGATAGAAACACAATTATTAATTGCAGGTGATTTAGGTTTTATCAATCAAAAAGACACAGACAAACTATTACAAGAATTAGAATCAATTGTCAAAATGCTATCGAAATTAATGATTTCACTCAAGAGATAATACCAACATACCAAAATACCAGCATACTAAAATACCAACATACCAACATACCAACATACCAACATACCAGCATACCAACATACCAGCATACCAAGCATCATACATGACAGCAACCTATCACAAACATATTTTAGATTTTAAGCGTCCAAGTGGAACTTCACGTGGCGTATTACAACAAAAAGAAACTTGGTTTATCCTATTGACTTCCGAAGGAAAGCAAGGAATAGGCGAGTGTGGCATTCTCCGAGGACTCAGCATTGACGACGTTCCTGAATATGAAGAAAAGTTACGCTGGACTTGTGAAAACATAGCATTAGGCGAAACAACTTTGTTACAAGAATTAATAGCATTTCCATCGATTCAGTTTGGCGTAGAGCAAGCATTTCGATCGCTACGCGCTGCTTCTCCATATCTGTTACATCCATCAAAATTTACCGATGGAAAAGAAGCAATAGAGATCAATGGACTTATTTGGATGGGCGATGCAAGGTTTATGAAATCGCAAATCAAAGACAAACTTGCGGCAGGATTTTCGTGTATTAAAATGAAAATTGGCGCCATTGATTTTGAAACAGAATTGCAACTATTGCAAAGCATTCGCAACGAATATTCGGCAAGTGACATTGAATTACGCGTAGATGCCAACGGAGCTTTTTCACCGGAAACAGCATTGGAAAAATTAAAACGTTTGTCTGAATTGGAGTTGCATTCCATTGAACAGCCCATAAAACAAGGTCAATTAGAAGAAATGGCAAAACTATGCGAAGTCACGCCATTGCCCATTGCCCTAGATGAAGAATTGATTGGCGTATTTCAGTCGCAAGACAAAAAGAAAGTTTTAGATACCATTCAGCCACAATTTATTATCTTGAAGCCAAGTTTGGTTGGTGGATATGCAGGAAGCAACGAATGGATTGCTTTAGCGAAACAGCAACATATTGATTGGTGGATTACGAGTGCGCTGGAAAGTAATATTGGACTCAACGCCATTGCACAGTGGACATATACTTTGCAAAGTGCACTGCCTCAAGGTTTGGGCACAGGAAGTTTGTATACCAACAATTTTGATTCGCCACTCGTCATACAAAAAGGTGCTTTGCACTATCAACCAGAACTGTCGTGGAACGTACCATACATCAACTAAAAAATTACAATTATGTTTATACAACAGGCCTACAAAGGTGATAATACTTCTTGGAAAGTTGCCATTTCAACCGTTTTAGTGCTTTCTATTTTTGTGGCAAATATTGCGTTTGTACTATTTAGTGATATTGATATAATTGCTGAAACCAACAAACAGTACGAGCAAAACCCAAGTAAAAACTATTGGTTTGGACAAAATCTTATGTTTTTCATATTCTTATTGTTGATGTTGTTTGGATTGGTCGTTTACCTGCACCAACGAAGTGTTGTATCGCTTACGACGATACGAGAAAAAATTGATTTCAAGCGAATTGCCTTTTCATTTGGCTTTGTGTTGATTTTGGGAATTATTGGTTTTACAGCAGAATATGTTCTCTATCCTGGCACGATGGTATTAGATTTTAAACCTGAAAACTTTGCGATTTTAATACTGTTGTGTTTGATATTATTTCCTTCTCAGATTGGGTTTGAAGAATATCTCTTTAGAGGATATTTTATGCAGCAAATCGGAATTGTAGCTGGAAATCGCTGGGTACCGTTATTGGTGACTTCTGTCATGTTTGGATTGTTACATGCAGCCAATCCGGAAGTTGCAAAATTGGGTGGAATTGTCATGATTTTCTACATCGGAACTGGATTGTTTTTGGGAATTATGACCTTGATGGATGAAGGATTGGAACTAGCTTTGGGATTTCATTTTGCGAATAATTTCTTGGCGGCGACACTAGTAACAGCAGAATATTCTGCCTTGCGAACCGATTCGCTATTTAAATACACAGCGCAAGAAACAGTTGATACGTCTCTGTTTCCTATTTTATTACCTATCTTGATTACCTATCCAATCATCTTGTTTGTTTTTGCAAAAAAATACAAATGGAATCATTGGAAAGATAAATTATTCGGGCATGTACCCGATGCTTCTGAATCTACTGTTGCAGTAGAACGTAGGTACTAAATTTGTTTTATTGTAGAAATCTGAGCGATATTTTAGTAGGATACGTCATTGCGAAAGTTTTGAAAAAATAATCGATACATTTTCAAATTAACACATTTACACATTAAAAAAGACATCAATTCGAGTGGTTTTCGTAATGAAATGAAGAAAATTGTATCGAGAATCTCTGTAAATCTGGAAGCCTATTTTTGGAATGACAATGAAGTTTTGAAAAAATCATTGGTACATTTTCAAATTAA
>JBCCLS010000623.1:0-2620 GCA_039026835.1 Bacteroidota bacterium
ACGATGATTGCGCATTATTTGATCAATCCTGATATGCGACATAATATGGACGTGTTGGCGGAAACCTATCTAAATTATCAACCAGTTTCCATCACAGAATTGATTGGTAAAAAAGGAAAAAATCAGTTGTCAATGCGCGAAGTTCCATTAGAAAAGCAAACGGAATATGCGGTGGAAGATGCAGATATTACCTATCAATTGAAGGAACATTTTATCAAAGAATTGGAAAGTGGCAATGTAGCCAAACTATTCACCGATGTAGAAGTACCATTGGTCAATGTCCTCTCAGCCATGGAAATAGAAGGCATCAACTTAAATCCTGATTTTTTAGCTGAATTATCAAAAGAATTGACCACAGATATTGATCGACTTGAAAAAGGAATTTATGAACTTGCTGGAGAAGAATTTAATATTGGTTCGCCAAAGCAGTTAGGTCCTATTTTGTTTGATAAATTAAAATTAGTGGACAAACCGAAAAAGACGAAAACCGGACAATATTCAACCGCAGAAGACGTGTTGTCGTATTTAGCGAAAGACCATCAAATTGTGGCGAATATTTTAGAATGGCGACAGTATAAAAAGTTACAAAGTACGTATGTGGATGCGCTGCCGAATGAAATCAACCCGAAAACAAATCGAATTCATACAGTATACGCACAAGCAGTTGCCGCTACTGGACGATTGAGTTCTAACAATCCAAATCTGCAAAACATTCCTATCCGAACTGAGCGCGGACGTCAAGTGCGAAAGGCATTTGTTCCACGCAATGAAAATTATGTGTTGCTCGCTGCCGATTACTCACAAATTGAATTGCGCATCATTGCGGCATTGAGTAAAGAAGATACGATGATTCAATCGTTTAGAGATGGAATGGACATTCATGCGTCTACGGCGTCGAGAGTTTTTGATGTAGCTTTGGATGAAGTTACACGCGAGCAACGTAGCAACGCCAAAACAGTCAACTTCGGAATCATCTATGGCGTGTCTGCTTTTGGATTGAGCAATCAAACTTCACTCACACGAAGCGAATCCAAAGAATTGATTGACACATATTATGAAACCTATCCAAAACTAAAAGCTTACATGGCGAATCAAGTGGCGTTTGCACGCGAAAATGGGTATGTGGAAACGGTGTTGGGTCGTCGTCGTTATTTAAAAGATATCAATTCGAGAAATGCGGTCGTACGCGGTGCAGCGGAGCGAAATGCTGTCAATGCACCAATTCAGGGAAGTGCCGCAGATATTATAAAACTCGCCATGATCAACATTCACAAACGCTTTGAAGCAGAAGGTTTTCAATCCAAAATGTTGTTGCAAGTGCATGATGAATTGGTTTTTGATGCACACAAAGACGAACTTGAAACCATCAAACCAATTATCAAAGCAGAAATGGAAAATGCGTTCAAACTTGCGGTTCCGCTAGATGTGGAAATGGGTATTGGACAAAATTGGTTGGAAGCACACTAAGCGAATTGCAATTCAGGACTTGATGTGTCGTGGTATTGTAGATGTACGACTGATGATTTTTGATGAATACTCATGTCAAATTACAACTTCTCACTATACACATAAAAAAGCACCAACTTTTTCAAGTGGTGCTTCTTTGTATATAAAGCTTACAGACAGTATATATTATAACTTTGTATAGACGATGGTTACATCTTCCTCAATGACAAGCGTTGTTCCGTCATTTGAGCTAATCTCAAATCCGCCAGGAACAGTAAATGTAAGTTGTGTGTTTGACGTGAGCGTAGCATTTGTTGTAAATCCGTCATCTTCAATAAAAGACACTGCAGATCCGTTGGTGCTCCATGTTAACGGAGTGGCTTCAGTTTCGGTTTCACAAGTAAGTACATACGTAAACTGATCTGGCGTTCCTATCACTAACTCTGCCGTAACAATAAGGAATGAGTTAGAAATTGCTATAGCAGTACCGTCAGCATTGATTTGAATGGTTTCGTTTTGGTAACAATCCACTTCGGCAAGTAAGTTGGTATTGGCAGAGCCATCTTCATTAAAATCATACGCGTCTTCCACTACATATTGTGTCATTCGCCAATTTCCTACGAGCGGATCTACCGTAGCTGTGTCATCATCAGACGAACACGCTACAAAAAGTAAACTCAACAGACATAAGAGTCCTAATTTTTTCATGTACATAATTTTTAATTGTTAATGTAATAACGCAAAAATATCAAATTATGTATCGAAAACCGAATTATAAAATTTGTTTGATGCCTTGGTAGATATCTGAGATGGATTTGTTGGAGTAATTATTTAATGAATTAAAAAACGTTACATTATTGCATAAGTATTTTAAGAAGTAATAATCGATTCTTTTTTCCACTAATTGTATGCTCTTTGGCAAATAGTCATCTGAAGCAAAATCTTTATCAATAGCTGTTAGATTTTCTGGACAAAAAATTATAGTTAGCTTTAAATACCCTAAATCGATCGGAGGAAGTTCTTCTTTATTAAATATTCTATCTACTCTAATTCCTAAATGTGAATTAAAAAGAAGGCCTTTGATAGAATTCCAATCTTCCGTAATTTCATCCTTATGGGCTTCAAAAAACTTTTCTTTAATACTATTTTCTTTCAACTTAAGATTAAAAAGTAT
>JBCCLS010000624.1:0-2619 GCA_039026835.1 Bacteroidota bacterium
CACGAATGCACGAATTATTTTTTGTTTTACTGAGTGTTAGTTGGAGTGTCCTAAACTTGATTCAGGATCTATTGAGAACGCTTTGAAACAAAAAAGGACTTCAATACGTCTTTGTGATCGTAGCGTGGCATTCTGTTTCTAGTGAAACACGTCATTTCCTTTGAAACAAATTGATACATTGGTACATTTTCAAATTGACATATTGCAATCAATTACTTCTCGATACAATTTTTCGTACCCAAAAATCACTTGAAGTGATGTTTAGGTATGATACGTCATCGCGAGAAGCGCGTAGCGACGAAGCGATCTGTTTCTAGTAGCGTATGTAATTTACTTAGAAATACATTGATACAATTTTTCGTATCTCATAACTACTCTAGGTAACGCTTTTAAATCGAAGTTGAACTCGAAATTGAAATTGAAACACCAAACGTCAGTTCGATTTCTATGACAAAAGCCAGTAAATTTTTATGAAAATATGAAGTTTTCTATTTTTTGCCACGAATGCACGAATTATTTTTTGTTTTACTGAGTGTTAGTTGGAGTGTCCTAAACTTGATTCAGGATCTATTGAGAACGCTTTGAAACAAAAAAGGACTTCAATACGTCTTTGCGAGCGTAGCGTGGCAATCTGTTTCTAGTGAAACACGTCATTTCCTTTGAAACAAATTGATATATTGGTACATTTTCAAATTGACATATTGCAATCAATTACTTCTCGATACAATTTTTCGTCCCTCAAAATCACTCGAAGTGACGTTTTGGTATGATATGTCATTGTGAGAAGGAAACGACGAAGTAATCTGTTTCTAGTGAAATACATCATTTCCTTTGAAATACAATGCTACATTAGAAACAGATTGCCTCACCTTGTTCACAATGACATTTCGAACAAGTCTAAAAGCAAAGCAAGTCTAAAAGGCGAAGCCGATTCTAAGAGCAAAGCAAGTCTAAAATCTAACAGCAAAGCAATCTAGATTCTAAAAGCGATAGCGATCTAAAGGTAAAGCCGTGTCTAAGCATCTTCTTTTTCCGCCGCACGATCTTGTGCTTCTTTTCGAGCCAATAAATTCTTTTGGTAACGACCTTGTACGATATCAATAATGACTAAGGTGATAATGACAAAGTAGAACGTTGTTTTGCTCATCGGTGTGATTTTGTTCCCGAATAATTCAATATGTGCCAAATGTCCGCCTTCGGTCAACAACATGATTCCTACAATAAATAAGATAAAAAGTCCCAATACTTCATACATTTTATTTTTCTGCAAGAAGTTTGATACTTTGTCTGCCATCACAATCATTAACAATCCACCCAATACAATGGCAATGGTCATTAATATTAATTGTGGTGTAGCATCCATATCACTTGTCAATGCCATAGCACTTAAAATAGAATCAAACGAAAACACCAAATTCATGATTACAATCCAAGTCACCACACTGCGAACGGATTTTTTTCCGTCAGCACCTTCCACTTTGGCATGTTCTTTCATGAGCATCATGTGCCAAATTTCTTTAACAGCAGTATAAATTATAAAAATTCCACCAGCCAAGACAATCAAACTATGTCCATTCAAATCAAACTCCAAAAAAGTATTGCTGTGCATGGATAAGAATGGATTTTGGAAGTATTTAATGAGTTCTAGAAGTACAAATAATAAGATAATTCGTAAAATAATTGCCAATCCTACGCCCATTTTTCGAACATACGATTGCTTGTCTTTAGGCGCTTTTTGTGATTCTAAGGAAATATATAATAGGTTGTCAAATCCTAAAACGGCTTGTAACAGGACAAGCATAAATAAGGTAAAAAGACTGTCTAAAGTGAAAAGTTGTTCCATGTTTCTTTCAGTTAGTAATGGTTGATTTCAGTTAGTTGTTCGGCTTTCAGAATTGTTACACTTTATAGTGTGATATCAGTGCCGCTTTTGCTTGGCAATAATAAAAAAATCCTGCATCCAATTTCTAATAAAAGGAACACAATTGGAACATTTTTAAAATATGATGCTGTATTTTAGGAATATGTTGATGGAATTATTTAACGTCAGGTTACT
Organism: Bacteroidota bacterium; assembly: GCA_039026835.1. Taxonomy (GTDB): domain Bacteria; phylum Bacteroidota; class Bacteroidia; order Flavobacteriales; family Flavobacteriaceae; genus Kordia. The sequence goes on from JBCCLS010000624.1 coordinate 2,057, forward strand.
ATAAAATAAAAAGAGCAAGTTTTGTCTTTTCCGCAGTATAGCATAGATTTTTCGTTAAAAATTTTTGAAGCCATGGAAATCGCAGATTCATAAATACCTATTTAATAAAATAGAAATGACATGAACTAAAAAATTTAGAGAAATCTATGCGGTTTTAATTTTTCACAAAAAGAAAAATTAAAAATACCTCTGGAAAAGCGCACTTTCTTTTGTTTCTTTTCTTTGTGCGAGCAAAGAAAACGAAAATAAAAAACTGATATGTAGTATTTTAATCAATTACAGTAAGCTTTTAGAAAGCTTAGTTTGAAAAAACTTAAGTTGAATCCACATTATTTTGGTGTTCTGAGTATTTTTTCCATTTTTCGACCTTTGGCCAATTCGTCAACAACTTTGTCTAAATAGCGCGCTTGTTTGGTCAATTCATTATCAATTTCTTCAATTCGATAGCCACAAATAACTCCTTTGATTAAATGAGCATTTGGATGAATGGTCGCCGCGGCAAAGAAATCTCTAAACGTTGCGTCATTTCCGATAAACTCTTGCAATTTGGCTTCATCAAAACC
>JBCCLS010000625.1:0-2614 GCA_039026835.1 Bacteroidota bacterium
GCTTGTGTGCTGATATCATTGTGAAACATGGACGCTTGCACAGCTTGTCTTGGCGATTGTGCAAATCCTATTGAAGTAACTAAAATAAGACCACAAAGGGCTACTAATTTTTTGGTAAAAAAAGATTTCATAACTGGTTGGTTTTAATCGTTATATACATTTTTAATGTTACCTATAATATATGGCAAAAATCTTGTGATTTATATATTTTTACCATTTTTTTCCAAATCCATCTATCTTTTTACAAAGAGTTAGCGTAATTTATCAATTTAATCAAATCCTTTTCTTTCGAAAGTTTGATGCTATTTTTTTTGAGAAACTTTTTTATGTCACCTTCTTTGCCTGCAAATAGTTTGAGTAAAGACTTTTTCTTTTTTGGAAGTTTTACTGCAGTTCCACTATCACCATATTCGATAAAAAATTCACTTTTTTGTTCTTTGTATTTTGCATAGGTTGAAGAAGTGTTAGAACCGTACGCCGTGCGAGTAACTTCTGTAAACTTTTTTCTATCTTTCCTGTGAAGTTTTATTTTTTCTCCATCAGTCAATTGGATATAAAATCCAAGTTTTTCATCGCTGTTGCTTTCATTATCTTCGAGAATTCTGTAAATGATATTACCATTGCTCTGTATGACTTTATAATTTCTGTTGTCCTTATTAAGTACAAGCGTGTCTTCTCCTTGAATTACTTCCATTACATCTAACGCTGCATTGTATCGAACCATAAATACTTTATTTATTGGAGTAATTTTTGCGGAATTAAAAGTTTCATTGTAATACGGAGAACCTTGAATATCAAATTCATAGTCTTTCCCTATGTTTTTTTGTAGTATTGCTTGTGTGGACATATCATTGTGAAACATCGAACTTCCTTGTTGTGAAAATACCGAAGAACTGATTAAAACGATGCTTGAAAGGAGGATAATTTTTTTAAAGAATAGTTTCATAACTTTTTAGGTTTTATATACGAGTGAATTTACGAATTGAATACTGTTTGTACCAAATAATTTGCGCTTTTTTAACGTACATCAAATATCAGTCCACTTTTTGATTGTCAATCACTTAACTTGTAAAAAGTTGTTTTTTATAGGAAGAGTGTTGACTAAAAGTTGAATAAGAGCGCGTTTGTTTTACCTAAGACACATTACACGGCATATGGTTTAATCGTGCATTTTAAAAACAAAAAAAGCACCAAACGTTAGTTTGATGCTTTTCATATTGTATAGTGAGATTGCGAGGGTTAGTCTGCCAATACAATCACTTTATTATCTTTCATTTCAATAGTACCAGAATTGATTACTAGGATAGTTTCTTTTCCATCTTGTCTAAATTTATCCGCGATCTCTTCATTTAAAGTAATATCACCTTGAATTTTCACGTTACCTTCGCCTAATAATGAAACTATTGGCGCGTGGTTGTTTAGGATTTGAAATTCTCCGTTAATTCCTGGAACAGCTACTGAAGTAACTTCTCCACTAAATAACATCGCTTCTGGTGTGACAATTTCTAAATACATATTTTTCTAGTATTGAGTTATGAGTATTGAGTTATGAGTTTTAGTAGTTATCTCACTACTAATATCTCACTACTCACTACTTTTTAAGCTTCTGCAAGCATTTTTTCTCCTGCCTCGATAGCGTCTTCGATAGTTCCTTTAAGGTTGAAAGCAGCTTCAGGTAAATGATCTAATTCTCCATCCATAATCATGTTGAATCCTTTGATCGTATCCTTGATATCTACCAATACTCCTGGAATTCCTGTAAATTGTTCTGCTACGTGGAATGGCTGTGAAAGGAAACGCTGTACACGACGTGCACGTCCTACGGCCATTTTATCTTCTTCTGATAATTCTTCCATACCAAGAATTGCAATAATATCTTGTAATTCTTTGTAACGTTGTAACAACTCTTTTACACGTTGTGCACAATTGTAGTGCTCGTCACCTAAAATATCTGCTGTTAAAATTCGTGAAGTAGAATCTAATGGATCTACCGCTGGATAAATACCAAGCTCTGCAATTTTACGAGATAATACTGTTGTTGCATCCAAGTGGGCAAATGTTGTTGCCGGTGCAGGGTCAGTAAGGTCATCCGCAGGTACATAAACTGCTTGTACAGAAGTAATAGAACCTTTCTTAGTAGAAGTAATACGTTCCTGCATTGCACCCATTTCTGTTGCTAATGTAGGCTGATATCCTACCGCTGATGGCATACGACCTAAAAGTGCTGATACCTCAGAACCTGCTTGTGTAAAACGGAAAATGTTATCTACGAAGAACAGTACATCTTTTCCTTGTCCATCTCCAGCTCCATCACGGAAGTATTCTGCAATTGTCAATCCTGATAACGCAACTCGTGCACGTGCTCCAGGAGGCTCATTCATCTGACCGAATACGAATGTTGCTTTCGATTCTTTCATGGCTTTTTTATCAACTTTAGATAAATCCCATCCACCTTCTTCCATAGAGTGCATAAAATCATCCCCATACTTGATAATTCCAGATTCCAACATTTCACGTAAAAGGTCATTTCCTTCACGTGTTCTTTCTCCTACACCTGCAAATACTGAAAGTCCACCGTGTCCTTTTGCAATATTGTTAATCAACTCCTGAATCA
>JBCCLS010000626.1:0-2600 GCA_039026835.1 Bacteroidota bacterium
GTATTTCTTCCTGATCTTTTGATAGTACAATGATGCGTACATCCGGTTGTAAAGCTTGTAATTGTAATGCTTTTTCATGCGTGTGTTCACTACAAATCATCACATTACAATCCGCGTCTTTTATGATGTATTCTATTCGCTTTATCGGATTATTGATATCAATTGGCACATATGCAAATCCTGATTTTAGTGTACCTAACATTCCTATTATACAACGTTCATCATGATTTAGTAATAACGCTATTCGCTTTGTGTGATTGTTGGCATTTTCTACGATTTGCTGTGCTAAATGATTTGCACGATTGTTTAAACTTTGGTAGCTGAGTTCTTTTCCATTGCAATGAACAGCAATATTGTTTGGATATTTTTCAACTTGTTTTTCAAATCGTGCAGCAATGCTTTGTTCAATTTCAGTTTCTTCAAAGAAGTCAAATTCATTTGTTGGAGTTACTGTTGGCTCTGAAAGTATTGGTGTTTTAAAAATTTCAATCGCGCCAATTGTCTTTTCAGGATTTTCCACTAGTTGTGTTAGGGTCGCTAACAATTCGTTCATCCAATAACTGATGGTTTCTTTTTTGAAATATTCACTGTTGTACACACTTCGAATCGTAAATCCATTTTGATAGGTTTTTACATAACATTCAAAATCAAATTTTGGAGAAGCTTCAATTGCTCCGTCTTGAACTTCAAAGTTTTTGATGATTTCCGTGGTAGTTGCATCAAAATCTAACATGTTTAAGAATACCGAACTTATTGGAAAACGTCCGTAATCTTTTGGTGCTTGTAGCAATTCTAACAATTCTTCAAACGGATAACTTTGATGTTCTAATGCTTCTACAATGGTAGTATTGACCTCTAGCAAGAAATCTTTGCGGGTAATTTTTGGCTCAACAGTATCGCGCAGCATGAGTGTATTTAGGAAACATCCAACTACATCTTTTAACTGTTCGTGCGGTCTGTTTGCTGTTGGAATTCCGATAATAATATCTTTTTCTGCAGTTACACTGTTCAGTACAATTTTTAATGCTGCTACAAATATGGAGAATACACTTGCATTGTGTGTTGTAGCGAATTTTTCAATTTTTTCTTTCAGTGTTCCATCAATTGTAATGGTATGGAAAGCTGCTTTTGTATTTGCTGTTTTTACTTTTGTATTGTAATCGTATGGTAATTGTACATATGGCAAATCACCTTTTAATTTTTCTGCCCAATATGTTGCTTGCTTTGTAAATTGTGGTGTTTGCATTACCGCATTTTGCCAAGCTGCATATTCTTTGTATTGAATTGGTAATTCGCGTAAGCGCGGTGCAGATGTTGATTTTTTCGCCTTGTACATTTCCATGACATCATTTACAATGATATTCATTGACCAACCATCGCAAATACTGTGATGAATATTGAAATATAATTGTGAGCTTCCATTTTCTGAAACCACACCAGTTTTAAATAACGGATAGGTTTCTAAATCAAATTCATGTTGAAAGATGGCTTCTTTTGCTGCTTCCGCATTTTCAAATATTGCAATTGTAGCAGGTTGATACGCAACTACTTTTTGCATTGCTTTTTCGGCTGAATCGACATATACAGTACGTAATATTTCGTGTCGTTGTAACACGTCATTGAACGCTGCATTGAATACGTTCAAATCAATATCTTTTGGCAGTTCAAATGTGCTAAAAATGTTGAATTCTCTTGATTTTCCATGTATTTTATGAATCATCCAATAACGCATTTGTGTTGGCGACAATTCATATACTTCTTGTTGTTGAAGTGTTGGAATTTCTTGATACACTGTTTTTTCGATAGATACTATCAACTCAGCATGTTGTTTCAACTCCGTATGTACATATACATCTTGAAGTTGTACAATAACATCAAATGCTTTGTGATAAGCATTTATCAATTTTGTTAGCAATAAACTGTGTCCTCCTAACTCAAAGAAATCACTAGTTACGCCTACTTTTTCTTGGTTTAATAGTGTTTGCCAGATTTGAGCAATTTTCTTTTCAGTATCATTTGTAGGTGCAACAAAGGCTTTTATATGTACATCTTCATCGGCAATAGCAGGTAACTCATTAATCGCTACTTTACCATTTGCTGTTAACGGAATTGCTGCTAATTCCTTGAAATACTGCGGTATCATATACGAAGGTATTTCTTCTTTTAGATACGCTATCAATTTATTCTTTTCAATAGTTTCAGCTGAAGTATAGTACGCTAGTAATCGTTTTTCACCTTTAATAGTTTTCACAATAACTAATACTTGATGAATATCTTTTGAAAAGTTTCGTATGGCTTGTTCTATTTCACCAAGTTCAATACGGAAGCCTCTAATTTTGATTTGTGTATCTTTTCTACCTAAAAACTCTATGTTTCCATTTGGTAGCCAGCGTGCTAAATCGCCTGTTTTGTATAGTATTTTTCCTTTTTCAATTGGATGTGCCACAAATTTTTCGGCGGTTAGTTCTGGTCTGTGTAAATATCCTTTTGCTAATCCTTCTCCTGAAATACACAATTCACCAGCAACACCAATAGGCTGTAAGGTATTTTCTTTGGTAAGAATGTAGATTTTTGTGTTGTCAATTGGTTTTCCGATGGGA
>JBCCLS010000627.1:0-2594 GCA_039026835.1 Bacteroidota bacterium
CAGACATTCAATGCCCTATGGTTCATCGTTGATTATGTCTGAGCTTTGTCCCTTTTGTGCTAAATAGGTCTGGAAAATAAATTCTGTCTGAAAATTTCATATATAAGCTTCTTGGTTCGCTATCAAATTTATCAGTTGCTTTTTGTCGATCCAATAGGTACAATCAAATTTAACTGATATTTCAAAATGGTTGTTACTAGATCGCAATTAAAAAAGTCATCTTGTCCTCAACGCAAAGTTGTTACTAGCGCACAAAGCAAGGTTTTCGTACCTAGACCAGTAATAGAATGCTTTTCGGGACAAATGCATTCGAAAATTGTTGGCAACAAATACCGTCATGCTAATCCTGAAACTGAACACTGGGAAAATGCTTACGAGTTGTTGTCACTGATTTTCCGATACTACATTGCTCCCTCCTTGATAATTGATTTGCATTACAAATTGTTTCGACACGTCATTACCAAATGGTGTCAGCAATTGCCATTTGTGCAAGGTAAAACGATGTTTGACAGATTACTCGGAAAATCTATTCGTTTTATCATGCAAAATGCGGTAAATAAGAAAATGAACGCAAAATATCAATTACAAGTTGGGTTAGATGGTGTTCCCGTTGCATTTTTAGAGTTTACTCTGTCAGACAATACCCCGCAATTGTCAAAGCATACTTTCTCATTGGTCTCGCTGCATGAGATACTGAACGGACAACGGTCGAGTCAATACCTGTTGTTTGAGTCGGATATTCGAACATCTCCGGTAATACTTTTTTTCAAAAAATTATTGTATTAATAAAATTCTTTTGTTGCAAGGAACATCTATAACCTCATTTTGATGTCATCAGTTAAACGTACAATTGATCAACAAAAAGTAAGTTAGTTATGGTTAACGCAACACCAGTGCATCCTATAATATTTTCAACTGTACATCAAGAAGGACGTTATTGGAGTGAATTTGAAAAAATAATTTCTAACGTATTATACTCAAATCGAAGCGATGAAAGTCAACATTTAGAACAACTACTTAGTTTATTCGTAGAATACATTCGTGTACACTTGGAACTAACGGAAAATTGTTTTGAAAGAATTGTGGCTGTAAATCATTGCTGTAATGATTTGTACTCAACTGATTTATTACGTCCAGAAACTGTTGACTTTTTATTGAGAACTCGGCAAAAGTGTGACCCTATCACCCAACTAGTAGAAGTGTCGTTTCAAATTGCAAATTTAAGAAAAAAGTGTTTAATCGAACTCGAACTAAGGTGGAAAACTTCCTGGTCGGGTGTTAGAACGCAAATTCGACGAGTGTATTTAGATCAGTATACACGGTCTAATATTATTGTCGTTGATTAGTGACAAAATGAAATTACAACGTCGTGTTCAATTTTGGGACAAATTAGAAGTGTATGTCCCGGAAAATTGTGAATTACCATTACACTCTAAAACTGAAATAGTCAAAAATATCGCTTTAATTTTTGATATTCAAGAACCGTTTATAAAAACTTTTTTACACGAGATCTTCGAACAAGTGTGGAGGGAGTATGTGAATAACTGGTGTAAACTTGAATCATGGTACGCTAATTTGTCCTACCGTGTAAATAGTGCTCATAAACTCTCGTGCGAGCACTGGTTCAAAGTGTTATATCCCGACGATATTCCGTGGATTCCCGGTACAGAAATGGACGTTGAGGTTGAAACTGAAATACACTTTTACGATTCTGAATTTAACGACACGACTCAAATTTATCGTTACACGTTTAATACTAGAATGCGTATGACTTAATTCCACTTTCACCGCAGCGTACTAAACATTTTCCGCATCATGATTTTTAACATGGACGACGATCCGCCACCCACCTATCAGGAGGCCACACAATCGCAACATCGACAAAATCACTGCTCATTGTCGCACCTCAAATATCTACACGCCATGTTCACTCAAGAAGTCAAGCTGAACTCCCGACGTGTAAGTATAAGTCATTGTTACGCGCTCTCATTGTATTTTTCCTTTTTTTCTTTCAAGGAAATAGCTTTGCGCAATGAACAAATACCTCCGGAGATGGTAGAGTGGACAAAGCGTGAGGTTGAGTCGTTTAATTTCGCGCTCGATGAGATGAACATTCGGTTAGCGGGACTTCAACGCATTGGTCCGCTTACTCGACTTTCTTCTCATGCAAGTCCGTGTTCAAGTTTTCAAGTGGAGATGATCAATCGGGAAGTTTCCATTTATAGCAATTTTTTTACAAGAAGACGTCGTCATCGAAGTTTGGGAGTTTACTCAGTTGATACTCCTCCATCAGTTATTTCAATTCAATTTCCTTGTTGCCTTTAAAAACGCATTGTAGAAAATAAAAACAGTTTAAAAACTCGTTAAATTAGTAAAATTTATTGTCAGGTGCGGGATTCGAACCCGCGCACACTTACTTGTAACAGAGCTTAAATCTGTCGCCTTAGACCACTCGGCCAACCTGACTGTTGAGATTTTTAATGTAAATTTTAATGATAATAGTCGCGCGCGCGCCGTGAATGGTGGGGAAACGGGGGGAGAAAAGGGTTCGAAGTTTCGACCAATCAGGAGCCGGGAAATTTCCATTTATAGCA
>JBCCLS010000628.1:0-2589 GCA_039026835.1 Bacteroidota bacterium
AGCTACGCTCGGTGCTTTCAGCAATGCTCAAAGTGACGTTCTACTTATACAAATCTCTAGTGATATGAAAAACATACTAGCACTCACCGATTTCTCTACATGTTCGCGTAATGCCATTCAATATGCAATTCACTTTTTTAAAGACGATTCTTGTCGTTTTTATCTGTTGCATGTGCATAAATCAGGAAGTTTTACGCTAGATGATTTCATGTCTACAGCTACAGCAAATGTGTATGACAGTGTGCTAAAAGCAGAAAAGGAACGTTTAGAAAAGTTAAAAGTCGAATTGGAACAAGTTGCGTATGCGCATCATGAATTTGACACTATTTTAGACTACAATAGCTTTATAGATGCCACCCACAACAATATTGAAGAAAAAAATATTGAATTGCTTGTAGCAGGTTTCAACGGCGTTTCCAATGCTGCCGAAATTCTCTTCGGCAGTCATACCTTGAGCATTATTCGACGCATTCATTGCAATACATTGGTAGTGCCAGAATGTGTAAAATTTCATCCGCCAAAAACTATGTTAATTCCGCTAGATGCGAAAGATGACATACAAAGTGAAGCCTTTGAAAAAATTCTCACGGTCATACGCAGTCAAAACATTCACGCACATGTGTTACGCGTGTATGAAAAAGGGTTTACAGGCAATCGATATGATGAGTCTTTCTTGATGAAGCATTGCAAAGATATTGACTACACCTATCATGTCATTGAAAATGTACCATTGGATTATGCAAAATCATGTTATGTACAAATGCACGATATTGATGCCATTGGATTGATTGTACAAAAAGAATCTGTCTTTGATCGACTCTTCAAACATTCGTCTACAACGACGATTAGTAAGACTTTAAAACGACCTTTGTTGGTGGTGCATCCTTAATTCACTTATAGATTATTCATATTCAACGCGAATTCTATTTCCCCAATAGTATGCATAATTGTATGCAAAGTTTTCTGCTTTTCGTGCCTTATAATTAGAACTCCAATATCGTTTATAAACACTATCGATTTGATGTCCAATTTCATGAAGCAATAAACCTTCTAAATAATATTGTTTGATTTTTTCTTCGGTCCATTGTAAAATCCACTCTTCATTTAAATATATAAGTTCAGGTTCGTAAGCACTATACCATTTTACTATTTTGTTTGATGGTTTTTTACGACCAAAATTCATTTGTAAATCTACAGGGAACGGATGTAGAACGATTAAATTTACACCACTTCCGCAGATAAAACAACCTTGATAACTATCCTTGCTTAAATATTCTTTAGTAGATAATTTTTTTAGCCAAATATGTGTTAGGTTTTCAGTATGCTCTTTGGGGAGTTTTGCCAGAAACTCTTTAATATCTTCTACTGTAACTGGGAAAAAGAAGTCTCGAGAAGAATTATCTACAATAAATATGGGTGTTTCTTCTCCAGATTTTGGAGCTAAAAAATTATGTTGTCTATTGAAAATATTATCAGCGAGTTTAGGTCTCTTTCTCCCACCTTTCACATCTCCAAACTTTCTGCTCTTTTTCCAAGCCGTTTCTTTTCGGCTTTGTCTCATGATTTTATTTTTCAACTAAACTACCACTTTTAATGAAAACAAAAAAAGCAGGAAATCCCCGAAATTCCCTGCCTTTCACAGAAGTAAATTAATCTATATAATTAACTAACAACAGCTTTAAATTCTAAAGGTCATCACCGGCAATGTGGAGTGATTGGCAATGTCTTCCGAAATGCTTCCTTCAAAGAAATGTGCCAAGCCTTTGCGTCCGTGTGTCGCTACCGCAATTAAATCGGCACCTTTTGCATCGGCAAAGTTTAAAATACCTTGTTCTATTGAATAATCGTTTACATAGTGAACGTTTTCTAAATTATCCAAATTCCCATCTGCCGTTTGTAAAAAGTCCATTACTTTGGCTTCCATCTCTGAAGAGCTGCTAAATCCTGTCCCTGGTAAGTTGACATATACTAGTTGTAATTTTGCACCAAGCGATGCAAATAAGTGAGCAGCATTGATATAGGGTTTGATAGCTTTTGTAGAAAAATCGCAAGCAAACACTACTTTTTCAAAGTCTGTCAAAATAGGATGATGTTTGATGACCAACACAGGAATTTCCGCATACCGCACTACTTTTTCTGTATTAGAACCTACAAATAATTCTCTAAATCCGCTCGTGCCATGCGAACCCATCACAATTATGTCGGCGTTATGCTCCTGTGCTACATCGTTCACTTCTTTAAACACTTTAAAATGCTTTACAATCGGCGTTACTTTTACATCTTTCAAAAACGGTTTGTCTAAAAAGTCGGCAAACTTTTGTTCTGCCAATTTCAAGTAAAAAACAGCTTCTGCCTGTTTGGAATTGTCATCGTCTGAAATGAGTGCGTTCGACAATTCTAACATGTGCAATGCTAAAATCTCTGCATGGTGTTTTTGTGCCAAGTTTGCAGCAGCTTCCAAGGCGTATTCTGAATGTTTTGAGAAATCTATCGGTACAATAATTTTTTGAATCATACGTAAAAAATTTAGGTTAAATAGTCATGGAAAATAATTGTGTATCAGGCTTTTTGCGTTGCAATAACACATCA
>JBCCLS010000629.1:0-2589 GCA_039026835.1 Bacteroidota bacterium
AATTGGGTAAAGCAATTTATTCAACTTGACTGGGATGCTGAGAAAACGGGCGAACTCTTGACCGATTTAGGACTTGAGGTAGAAGGCATCGAAAAATATGAATCCGTAAAAGGTGGATTGGAAGGCATTGTAATTGGTCATGTATTGACCTGCATACAACATCCAAATGCTGATCGTTTGAAAGTAACAACTGTTGATTTAGGCGATGGCGAACCTGTACAAATTGTGTGTGGTGCGCCCAATGTAGCTGCTGGACAAAAAGTGCCGGTTGCTGCTGTAGGAACAACCTTATACGACGCTGAAGGCAACGGATTTAAAATCAAAAAGGGGAAAATTCGTGGTGAAGTTTCCAACGGAATGATTTGCGCAGAAGATGAACTCGGTTTGGGCGAAAGTCACGATGGAATTATGGTATTGGATGAAGATTTAAAACCGGGAACGCCTGCTAGCGAAGTATTTGATATTGAAAATGATATGGTGTTTGAAATCGGACTGACGCCAAATAGAGCCGATGCGATGAGTCACCACGGAGTTGCCAGAGATTTAAAAGCTGGATTGCTTCAACAAGATATCAAACTTGAATTAATTACACCATCTACGAGTAGCTTTCGAGTGGATAATAGAACGCTCAAAGTAGATGTAGATGTAGAAGATAAAACCTTGGCGCCGCGTTATTGTGGTGTCACAATTTCTGGAGTGCAGGTAAAATCATCGCCTGAATGGTTACAGCATCGTTTGAAAGCAATCGGACTCACTCCTAAAAATAATGTGGTTGATGTAACCAATTATGTTTTACACGAGCTTGGACAACCATTACATGCGTTTGACGCGAATTTTATTTCTGGGAATAAAATCATTGTAAAAACATTAGAAGCTGGCACAAAATTCACTACGTTGGACGAAGCGGAACGCGAATTACACGAAGACGATTTGATGATTTGTGACGCGGAAAAGCCATTGTGTATTGCAGGAGTTTTTGGCGGAATCAAATCGGGTGTGACGGAGAATACCACAAATATCTTCTTGGAAAGTGCCTATTTTAGTCCTGTTTCTGTTCGTAAAACAGCAAAGCGTCATGGATTGAACACCGACGCTTCCTTCCGTTTTGAGCGTGGAATTGATCCTAACATTACAGAATATGCACTGAAAAGAGCAGCTTTGTTGATTCAAGAGTTGGCCGGCGGTGAAATTACGAGTGATGTTTCTGACAGTTATCCAACAAAAATTGAAGACTTTCAAGTGCGTGTGTCTTTTGACAATATCACCAAGTTGATTGGTGAAGAATTGCCGCGCGAAACCATCAAGAATATTTTATCCTCTTTAGAAATTAAAATCAATTCAGTAACCGATGGCGGACTTGGATTAACAATTCCTTCCTATCGTGTGGATGTGCAACGTGAAGCAGATGTGATTGAAGAAATTTTGCGTGTGTATGGGTATAATAATATCAAATTTGATGAAAAGTGGCATACGTCGATTTCCAATACATCACGATTTGAAGATTATAAATTGCAAAATGTAGTTGGAACACAATTAGTGTCACAAGGATTCTATGAAATAATGTCAAATTCTTTGACAAATACAACATATTTAGAGCTTTCTGAACAATTAAAAGCAGAACACAATGTCACCATGTTAAATCCGCTGAGTGGCGATTTATCTGTGATGCGTCAGTCGTTGCTATTTTCTGGTTTGGAAGCAATTTCACACAATATCAACCGAAAAAGTGGGGATTTAAAGTTGTTTGAGTTTGGAAAAACCTATCACGCTTACAGCGAAGACAATCGCGAAGAAAATAAGCATTTGGCTATGTTCATCACTGGAAATGCTACAGGCGAAACCTGGACACAAAGCAAACCAACGGCAACAGAATTTTTCTATGCCAAAGGAGTTGTTACGGGAATTTTATCGCGTTTGGGCATTACTTCTTTGAAAACTGCTCCAATCAAAAGTGACTTATTTTCAGAAGGAATTACCTTGAGTTTGGGGAAAATTAAGTTGGTTGAATTTGGCATTGTCAAACGAAAAGTGACCAAAACATTCGATATCAAACAACAAGTCATTTATGCAGATTTCAATTGGGATAATGTGTTGCAAGTTGTGAAAAATCGCAAGATTAAATTTAAAGACATTCCTAAATTCCCAAAGGTTCGAAGAGATTTTGCATTGTTGATTGATGAGAAAACAACGTTTGCCGAAATTCATAACATCGCCAAACAAAGTGAACGCAATTTGTTGAAAGAAGTGAATTTGTTTGATGTATACCAAGGAAAAAATCTGCCAGAAGGCAAAAAAAGTTATGCGGTAAGTTTTACATTGCAAGATGAACACAAAACCTTGACAGACAAGCAAATTGATAAAATTATGAACAAGTTACAGCACAGTTTTGAGAAACAATTAGGTGCGGAACTTAGATAGTATTTTAATGTAACTATGTATTAATTTTTTAATGTATCAATGTGAATTTGATGATTGGAAAATGTACTGATTGCACAATTTTAGTATACATTTTAAAGCGCTTTTTACTTAGGTAGGAAGCGTTTTTTAATTTGTAATTTACAAGTCGTCAGTTCGAGTGTGCTGAACTTG
>JBCCLS010000630.1:0-2585 GCA_039026835.1 Bacteroidota bacterium
AAATCTTGCTCAATAGGAATTTCAGAGTTACGAATTTGTATAGTGTCAATTTTTGGATTAATTAATTCAAACTGTTCCATGTCAGAACCATTTCTGTTTTCAATCCTTTCAAATTCCTTATGAGAAATTAAAACAACTCTTGCTAAATTTGAGATATAGTTTCGTTCTGGATAACTCTCAATATGGTATTTAATACAATTTCCAATGTAGCATAAATCAATTTCCGCTCTAGTTGCTCGATCTTGATATCCACTTTTTTCTAAAACCATTACCCAATTATTATCATCAGCAAACAAATGGATTCTACTTCCTGCTGTATCGCAGTATCCATGTTCTAAATCTAAAAAGAAACTATACACAATATCTCCTTTCCTTCCTATTGGGTAGTTTTCGCTGGGAATACCTTGAAAGGTCAGGTCTAATTCGTTTAAAATTTCTTTTTCTGTGTAACTCATTTTAAAACATCACCAGTCTGAATCACTTTAGTTAATATATGTCGTCCCTCTGGGACTTTACCATTTGTAAATGTATTGTTATTTTATTTCTACCCATGTGCCGTCCCTCTGGGACTTTCAGTAATTTGAATAATTTTTCTTTTATTGCATCTCTAAGATTTTTCAAAATATCAAAAAAAGTCCCAGAGGGACAACACATGGGTAGCTAAAAGAAACAATACATTTACAAATAGTAAAGTCCCAGAGGGACGACATATATTCCAAAATACACATCTAGCAAATCATCCTCTTCTATTCCAAATCTTTGAAAATGTATCGTTCATCATAATCTACTTCAAACTTTTGCAACATTTCTAAATACTCTTCTCTAAAACTCACCTTGCTATGATGAGCTTCTTGATTTTGGATATACCTAATTACTTGTGGTACTTGCGAACGACTATGGGAAAATGCTCCAAATCCATCCTGCCACGCAAACTTGCCTAGAACTAATTTCTCTTGATTTATCCAACGAGAGGAACTTTCTTTCACCTCAGCTACTAAGTCAGACAAAGCCTGCTTTGGGCGCAAACCAAATAGTAGATGTACATGGTCTGCAACACCATTTATTTGTAACATCTTGTGACCATAGTTTTGCAAAACGGTAGTCATGTATTTGTATAAGTTGTCTTTCCAACTTTTATCAATAACTGCTTCTCGATATTTCACCGCAAAGACAGTATGAATATGAATTTGCGTGTAGGTGTTGTTTTGTGCCATAGTATGTTTCAGTTTGGTTAAAAATGTTTTCTCGAATTACGTATTTATGTGTCGTCCCTCTGGGACTCGACAATTAATGTATTGTTTTTTTAATTCTACCGATGTGTTGTCCCTCTGGGACTTTGATTGATTGGATTAACTTTTCTCTCTAAGTTTTTGAAACATAAAAGAGAGTCCCAGAGGGACGAAATATAGGTAGTTTAAAAAACAATATATTTACAAGTAGTAAAGTCCCAGAGGGACGACACATTTATTTTTGAAAATACTTTTCAATTCAAATCACCATTCTAATCCTTTCGATACTGTCACCGTAGCGCCTTCCGTCAGCATATAAATTGTTCCCTCTTCGTCATAAACAGTACAAGTGGCTATCATTTTAAAATCTGTGGATTCTTCAATTTTGACATTGACGAATAGCGATTTTCCAAAAGGAATGTCTTTGTATAAAACTGCGGAATCAGTTTGTAGTGGAAGACTCTTGGCTCCGTCATGATACTTTTGCACCCAGACAACCATCCCTTGATATTGGATGTCAGTAAAAAAAGTATTGACAGAGATGACAGGAAATTGTCCTTGGTCTGCTAGTGGTACCTTAGGCCCTTTGCAAGAAAGCAAAATCTGGTCTTTCGTACAATCCAAAATTTGCTCAATGCCTTGGAAATACTTTCCGTGGAAAAGCGAACCATCCTGATAAAGGATATCCCCATTCGTTGGAGTGTAAGTTCCGCTAGTTTGATGCTGAAATTTTGGAGCAGCAGGAATTTGTTTTTTATGTTTTAAAATGACGGTAGCTTTATAGTGGTAAGTTGGTAATTTACCTCCTTCGCTTAGTACTGTCGTTTCAAAAGTGATTTGCTCTGCTGTCTTTTCAATTTCTTTACACTCGATGATATAATCTTCTTTTTGATTACCATCGAAAACAAGACCTTTGAAAAGTTTTGTATTTTTTACTTGAAAAACTTTAAAGTCAGGATAGATTTTTTCACAAGTTTGAGCCATCCAACCGCAAGCATTGACAACTGGTAAAACAGCATTTCCTTGAATGACATGGTGCATCAAAAATGGATTGTTTTCCAATTTTAACTGTCGTCGAATTTTATGCGTTCGAGGTTCTCCAATATGACTTACTGCTGCGGGTAATGTTCCCCCAATGATAACTTGAGGTTGATTAGCGTAGGTTGAATTCAATTCATTGACCATCATCGCTGCACCACCTTCACTATTGACCAATGAAACTCCAGCCGCTTCGAATTGTGCTTTTAATTCTCCGCTTACCATTCCGCTATCCCATGCGCCCCAGTTGATGGCGGACACATGAGTATTAGGGTGATTCGTTTTGAAAAGATGCGCCGCTTTACTTAAAATTTCATT
>JBCCLS010000631.1:0-2573 GCA_039026835.1 Bacteroidota bacterium
AAATATTACAATGAAATCAGTGTAGGGATTGATTTCACGGCGCGCGATTTGCAATCGAAATTGAAAGCCAAAGGATTGCCTTGGGAAAAAGCCAAAGCATTTGACGGTTCGGCTGTCGTGGGCAAGTGGATTTCGAAAGATCAATTTGAGGATGTTAACAATCTTAATTTTAAACTTGAAAAAAACAACGAAATCGTGCAGCAAGGCAATACCCAACAAATGCTTTGGAAAATTGACGAGCTGATCGCGTATGTTTCTCAATATTTTACGCTAAAAATAGGAGATATTATTTTTACAGGAACACCTGCTGGCGTCGGAAAGGTTCATGCAAACGAACGACTGACAGGATATTTAGAGGGACAACAATTATTTTCAATAGTAGTAAAATAAAAATGGGATATAATTTAGAAAAAATAAACGCAATCTCTGATGGTGATCAAGATTTTATAGTAGATGTAGTAACTGCTTTCTTGGAAGAAGTTCCAGGCGATCTTGTCACATTTCAACACCAAGTTGCATCAGGAAATTATGAAGGTATTTATCAAATAAGTCACAAAATAAAGCCAAATCTTGACTTGTTAGGCATGCAAGAATCGTATACTGCCAACCTAAAAATACACGATTGGGCAAAAGCCAAGACAAATTTGGAGGCTATTGAACCTACTTTCAAAGAAGTGCAGCGCATGATTAATGAAAATATTGTTGCACTAAAAAAAGAATTCAACTTATAATATTGTATGATTGCAGAAATAATTACCATTGGGGATGAAATTCTCATTGGGCAAATTGTAGATACCAATTCCGTATTCATCTCAAAAGCGTTAAATGAAATTGGAATTTCAGTCCATCAAATCACCTCTATTCAAGATGATAAAACACATATTTTAGAAGCGTTAGAGGCAGCCAAACAGAAAGTAGATTTGGTATTAATTACTGGCGGACTCGGTCCTACGAAAGATGATATTACCAAACATACTCTTTGTGAATATTTTGACGATCATTTGGTTCAAAATGACGCGGTACTTCATCATATTGAGGAATTCTTCAAAAAATTTTCTACGACATCGCCAATATCAGATATGAATCGTATGCAAGCATTGGTGCCTTCCAAAGCACATATATTGCATAATGAATATGGTACAGCGCCCGGAATGTGGCTGGAAAAAGACAATACCGTATTTGTGTCTATGCCAGGCGTTCCGTATGAAATGCGTGGACTCATGACCAATTATATCATTCCAAAGCTTCAAGAAGAATTTGAGCGTCCTTTTATTTATCATAAAACCATTCTTACCTATGGAATGGGCGAGAGCAGAATTTCCATGCTTATTGAAGATTGGGAAAATTCATTACCCAAAAATGTCAAACTAGCATACTTGCCAAATGTTGGCAAAGTGCGTTTGCGCCTTACAGGAAAAGGAACGGATAAAGAAGCAATTGTCAATGCTGTAGAAGAAGCCTCAGAAAAGCTGTATCCAATTATTGGAGATATCATTCAAGGTGTTGAAGGGAAAAGTTCTATTGTTACGCAAATAGGTGAGTTATTAGTGGCTAACGGTCAAAAATTGGCTGCGGCCGAAAGTTGTACTGGTGGACGCATTGCAGCGCAAATTACCCAAGAAGCTGGTGTTTCTGCTTTTTTTAACGGCAGCGCTGTGACCTATGCATTACAATCTAAAGTTGACTTACTAGGCGTGCCAAAAGCATTAATTGACGCACATTCTGTAGTTAGTGCAGAAGTGGTTGAAGCCATGGCAGCAGGTGCCGCTAAAATATATAATGCAGATTATGCAGTAGCCACTACAGGGAACGCAGGACCTGCCAAAGGAAACTCAGATGTGGAAGTGGGAACGGTTTTTATTGGAATTGCAACACCTCACGGAACTATTTCTCAGGGATTTAACTTTGGACAACCACGCGAAAAGGTCGTAAATAAAGCAGTTACCAAAGCTTTTCAGATGCTATTGGAAGAAATTTCAAAAAACAAGAAGTAAATATTTGCTGAGAAAATAAAAAAATGTAAATTTGCACCTCGTTTTTGAATAACTTAAAAGTTTAGTACAGATGTCAAGAATTTGTGAATTAACAGGTAAGAAAGCTATGGTAGGGAATAATGTTTCCCACGCAATGAATAAAACGAAACGCAAATTTAATGCGAATCTTACAAAAAAGCGCTTTTATATTCCTGAAGAAGACAAGTGGGTAACGTTGAAAGTATCTACTTCAGCATTAAAAACAATTAATAAAAAAGGAATCTCAGCTGTGCTAAAAGAAGCAAGAGCAAAAGGTTTCATCAAGTAATTCAGTCATAAAGTATAAATACCAATAGCAATGGCGAAGAAAGGCAATAGAGTTCAAGTGATACTAGAGTGCACGGAGCATAAAGCTTCTGGGCAACCAGGAACTTCTCGTTACATCACTACGAAAAATAAGAAAAATACTCCAGATAGATTAGAGATTAAAAAATTCAATCCAATCTTGAAGAGAATGACTATTCACAAAGAAATAAAATAATAAGTCATGGCAAAGAAAGCAGTAGCATCCTTACAAACAGGATCAAAAAGATTAACAAA
>JBCCLS010000632.1:0-2571 GCA_039026835.1 Bacteroidota bacterium
AACTAATTGAAACTCTTCGAAACTCATACAGTCCTCAAGCTTGATACAAATGTTCGCATTCAGGATTATGATATTACCAACTTTAAGACACTTGCTACTAAAAGTGCGCTCAAAAAAGCAATTAAAAAGCAGTTGATACATATTAATGGGCAACTTGCTACAACTGCAACTTTTTTGTCTGAAAATGATGTAATTGAGATTTATTCAGAAGTAATTCCTATTAGAAAAATATTCAAATTGTCTATTCCTGTACTTTTTGAAGACGAGTTCATGGCAGTGATCAACAAACCTGCTGGATTTCCCACAAATGGCAATTATTTTAAAACAATTGAAAATGCCTTACCACATAACCTTAAACCAACTACTGTTGTTGATGCATTGCCGTATCCCAAAGCAGTACATCGTTTGGACAATCCGACAAGTGGCATTTTACTCATTGCCAAAACAAAAACTGCTCAACAAGATTTATACAAACAGTTTCAGCAACAGGAAAATATCAAAACATACGAAGCTATTGTCATTGGGAAAACCGAAACACAAGGTGATATTAGTTCCGCTGTAGCGGATAAAGAAGCTTTTACACAGTACGAAACCTTGCAAACAGTGCCTTCACTTCAAAATGAATTTTTGTCACACATTCGATTGTTTCCCAAAACCGGACGCACACATCAATTGCGTGTACATTTGGCAAGTATTCAGCATCCCATTGTAGGTGATCAACTATACGGAAAAGTCGCAGAAAATTATAAAAAAGGATTGTTTTTATGTGCTACTGCGATACAATTTACCCATCCAATCACCAAAGAAAACCTCGTGTTTAACAATCAGCCACCAAACAAATACAAAAGCTTACTAGAGCGTGAAGAACGACGATTTTTAAAGTTTAAACGTGTGTAGATTGTTAGACTTTTTCCATAAAAAAAGCGAGTCGAAACTCGCTGTGATATATATGCATTTTTAAGACTGTTAGGATGCTATATATTGTTTTATTTTGTTGTGTAGCTTATCAGTACTTTTAGCTCTATTGACAGTAACTTCAGTAGTGATTTCTGAGCCTCCTAAAATTTGTGATGTATTTTTAATTTCGAATTGTTGGAACTTTTGAATCATGAATTTACATTTTATAAAGTTAATTTTCAATAAGATACAAAATATAACTAGAATAAAAAAGCGAACTCGAAAGTTCGCTCTTATTATTTCAGAAATTTGTCATTACGACATCATTAACTGTGTTATTTTATTATGCATCTTGTCGGCGCTTTTTCTTCTACTTGCATTGGTTTCTTCAGAATGATCGCCTCCTAAAATTTGAGATGCATTTTGGATTTCGAATTGTTGCAACTTTTGAATCATCGTTTTAATTTTTAAGTTAATAATCAAAAAGATACAAAAATTAAACAATCTGTAAAGTTATCTAACGTGCTGTTTTAGTACTAGATTACTTTTCGTTACAGTCCCAACATGAATTACATGCAGAAGCTGCATATCCTGAGCCGCCTTTTAGCTTGTCAATTTCTTTTACTTCTAATTTTGAAATACTCTTTTTTGAGAGATTCAATTTTCTTAAATTTTGCTTTTTCATGATTTATATTTTTAATTGAATTTATTTAAATATATATCATGAAAAACAAGCATTTCTACGGTATTCCCTTACTTAACATAGAATTAAGAAATACAAGCAATCTGTACTTACAATAAAATAATATACGCTGTGGCGTCTTCTGTGATGGTTTCTGGATTTCTATTTGGAATTCTTAAACCTTTTCTAACCTGATTTTGGTTTTAAATTAAACAATTAATAATTGTAATAAATTACATAAAACATCACTGCACAGGAAAATCAAAATACTGATTGCGATACGGTTCGCCACGTAGTGTAAAATGCCACCATTCTTGCGGATAATTTCGGAAGCCGTGTTGTAGCATCGTTTCTTGCAATAGTTTCCGGTTTTGTAGTTGAACTTTCGTGAGATTTTGATAGGAAACCCACGAAATTTTCCCAAAAAAATCAAATCCACTTCCCATATCCAATTCCTGTTTGGTGTCCAAGTCAATAAGTGTGACATCAACCGTGCTTCCGCTACTATGACGCGATTTGGTAGCGATGTATTCCAATCGAAATAAATCTTTCTTCGCAACATCTGGATAGTATTCTTGCTTCATCAACGTATCATTTAAATCTCTTGCCCAACGGCGAAAATGATCTACTGCTCGCTGTGGTCGGTAGGCATCAAATACTTTCAAACCTAGGTTTTTCTTTTTGAGTGCAGTTTGTACTTTTTGCAATGCCAATGCCGCGGGCAATGTCAAAATACACTTGTCTGCTTCATATCCATCAATGTGCGTTCCAATGAAATTATCAGAACATAAATAGCGGAGTTCTACTGTAATATCTGGTATATAATCAGTTACATATACAAACCCTTCTGGAAGTTGTGATGAAGAGCGTATGGTAAGCGCACTTATGAGAATTAGTAGTATATTTATTGATCTAAACATAAGATACAAACTTACGTATTAAAATCACATGAAAGACGCAAATACACCAAGCAAAGAAAGCTTCTCAAAAAA
>JBCCLS010000633.1:0-2567 GCA_039026835.1 Bacteroidota bacterium
CTTTATGCCGTTTTTGAGGATATTTTCAAGAAAAATCCAGCATATATTGCCAAAGGATTTGATTATCCTGTGGGCAAACCCAATGCAAAAGGGTATTATAATGCACAAAAATTTCAGGAAAATAACCATTTAGGCGATGATTGGAATGGTACAGGCGGCGGCAATACCGATTTAGGCGATCCTATCTACACAATTGCCAATGGTTATGTAACGTTTGCTGAAGACTACGGTGGTGGTTGGGGAAATGTGATTCGTATCGTACATAAATACAAAGGAAAGTACTACGAATCGTTGTATGCACACTGTGATAAAATGCTTGTCAAAAAAGGTGATTTTGTAAAAAAAGGCACTAAAATTGGCACGATCGGGAATGCTAATGGCGCATATTATGCGCACTTACATTTTGAAATTCGTGACGACATCTTTATGGAAATTGGCGGCGGATACAGTACAGATACCAAAGGATATGTAGATCCGACAAAGTTTATAAAATCTAACAGAAAATAACGTGGCAAAAATACATCCTTTTAAAGCTGTGCGACCTACACGCGATAAAGTAAGTTTGGTAGCTTCTCGTTCGTATGAAAGTTATACGCAAACTGAACGTGAAGCACGTTTGGATTACAATCCATTTTCGTTTCTTCATATCATAAATCCGGGATATCGCTACCATAAAGAAATCTCAGGGAAAGAACGTTACGGATTGGTTCGCAATCGCTATTTGGAGTTTAAAGAAGAAGGAATTTTTGTGCAAGATGCCTCTCCATGCTTCTATATTTATCGAGTTGTCAATCGCGAACAGCAAGTATTTACAGGCATTGTGGCAGCAGCAAGCACAGAAGATTATAAAAATAATATCATCAAGCGCCACGAAGAAACCATTGAACACCGAGAGCAAATTTTTAAAGAATACCTAAAAACTACTGGTTTCAATGCAGAACCTGTACTCCTCACCTATCCTGATTCAGATACAATTCGCACTATTTTAGAAAACTACACCAACACGCGTGCCGAGTTTGAATTTACCACGACATACAGAGACACGCACTATTTATGGTTGGTAGAAAATGCTGCTGATATTAAAGCCATTAAGGATGAATTTGATCGTATTGGTGAAATCTATATTGCTGACGGACATCATCGTTCGGCATCATCGTATTTGCTGAGTGTGGATGCACAGAAGGAAAACGAAACTGACAAAGAAGGATATCATTCATTTATGAGTTATTTGATTCCGGAATCTGAATTATGTATTTATGAATTCCATCGATTGGTCAAAGATTTAAATGGTTTGTCCAAAGAACAATTTCTCATGAAACTCGATCAAATTTATCGTATTGAAAACAGAGGTTTTGAATTTTACAAACCTTCTAAAAAACATCACTTTAGCATGTATTTGGATGGTGAATTTTACTCGTTATACTTACGAAAAACAGACTATGAATTTACAGATTCCTTGAGCGAATTGGACACACATATTCTGTTCATTACCATCTTAAAACCAATTTTAGGCATTACGGACTTACGCAACGACAGTCGTATTGATTATGGCTTTAACAAGCACAACATCATTGAAATGAAAAACCGAGTAGATTCAGGTGAATTTGCCGTAGGTTTTGGACTTGTTCCTGTAGATGTGGAAGAAATGAAACGCATTGCAGACGAAGGCTTAACCATGCCACCAAAAAGCACCTATATTGAACCAAAATTGCGCAGCGGTGTTGATATTTATGAGTTTTAGGTATTGGGTTTTGGGTTTTGGGTTGCTTTGCTTTAATGTTTAATGTTTAATGTTTAATGAAAGTTACTTTTTTCTGAGAACAAAAACGTCACTTCGATTTCTATGACAAAAGCAAGTCATTTCGAAAAAATATTGAGATAGTCCATATCTTCCTTTTTTTACCACGAATTCACGAATTATTTTTGTTTTACTCCAAGCGTCACTTCGAGTGAATTTGTGAAACAAATTTGTATCGAGAAGTACTTGGAAGTTGATTTGAAAATAGAGTAAACAATTAGTTCTCGATACATTTTTATTTCGCTTCGCTTCATAAAAACACTCGAACTGACGTTGGGCATTTCAAATCGTACATCGTACATCAAAAATCGTAAATCGAAATATCATTGCGAGAAACAACGTAACACGGTAGTCTATTTGTTATAGTATGATTTTGTTTTTAGAAGTATAAAATTGCTTTGTTAGTGCTCTCTGTAGCATTTCTTTTTACTATAAATACAAGAATTAAGATATAGAAATTATCAGTTTTTCATACTTTTTTGTCCGTATAACCGTTATTTATAAACAAGATCTACTGATCTGAATAATGAGATATTAATTTAAAACCTGTAAATTATGTTAGCACAATTTGAAAAATATGCAAGCCAAGACGCTTTGGAAGTATGTGGAGGTTTGGATCCAAAAAAGCAAGCAATAGAACGATCGTCAACAAGTGATGACGATATCATAATTGATATTATAGATCCTTGAAAAACATAGACTGTAAGAAATAGAAAAAATGCTTCTTACAGTCTTTTATTTATTGAAGCTTTTGCAGCAGCATTTTCGC
>JBCCLS010000634.1:0-2564 GCA_039026835.1 Bacteroidota bacterium
AAACCTTCTCACTACTCAATACTAATATCTCAATACTTATCAAAACTACTTTTTCATTTACTATTTTGCGGTTTTACATTTTATATTTTTTCGTTTGATGTTGAATGCTGAATTTTAAATTATGAATTGTTCTTTGAAACATAAACTCCTAAACCTATAAACTACTCAACTGCTTTTTACTAAATTTTGAGTTTTACATTTTACATCTCTTTTTGTTTGATGTTGAATGTTAAATTTTAAATGCTGAATTGTTCTTTGAAACGTAAACTCATAAACCTATAAACTTCTCAACTACTTAATACTATTCCCTAATTCCTAATCACTAATGCCTGATAAACCTTCTCACTACTCAATACTAATATCTCAATACTTATCAAAACTACTTTTTCATTTTACATTTTAACAATCAACATTCTAAATTGCTTATAATTTATAATTTAATTGAATACTTCCGTACATGTTAAATGGCAATCCAGGATAAAAATACCGCGCTGTGGTATCATTTCCAAAAGCATTTACCTGCAATTGCGAGGCGTATGCAGTGTCAAAAATATTATTCGCGCCAAGCGAAATATCATAACTAAACTGACTTCCGATCGTATTTTGATATCCGATTTTACCATGTAGCAATTGAAAAGCATCACTGTAAACTGTATTTTCATCATTAGCTGGCATCTCGCCTACAGCCTGAAAATCTAAGCGTCCATAGAAGCCTTTTTGACTTGTCATTTCGATTCCTAAATTTACAACAGATTTTGGAACTCCCGTTAAATCATTCCCAGAAAAATTAGCCGATGTTTCCGTAAATTCTTTGAAGCTAAAATCATTGATACTTGCATTTGCATACGAATACACCGCAAACGCATCACTTTTAAACAGTTCATACTGCAATGCAGCTTCTATTCCATTATGTGTGGTTTGTCCTGCATTTAAGGTAATATTTTGATCGGTGGCAGTTCTTCGATTCACTAATAAATCGCGGACAGCCATTGTATAAAGTGACAAGGAACCTGATAGTTTTCGATTTGTCGTATGGAAACGCGAACCAATTTCAAAATTCCAGCCGCGTTCTGCTTTTATGTTTGGATTGAATGCTCCATCAGGAAATAAAGTTTCTTCTGTAGTTGGTGTAGAAAAACCATGCGCCACACTTGCAAAGAGATTGATATTGCTAGAAATTTCGTAATTCACACCAAATTTAGGAGATACAATCGCATCGAAAGTAAAATCTTCTTCGTCTGAATTTGCAAGCTGGTTTTGCACCGTATAGTTGGTTTGATTGAGATGTAATCCCGCGCTTAGCGTGAATTTTTTGTATTGATAAATCGCTTCTGCAAAGATGTTGAAGTAGTTTCTGTTTTCGTCAATGTTTGATAGTATATCGCCTGCAACACTTCCTGTTCCTGCTGGAAAATCTTGGTATAAATTGTCAAATTGTTTGGCATTGTAATTATCAAAAAACAATTCGCCACCAACAGACCATTTTAGCGAACTATTGTCAAATTTTTTGGTGGCTAGCAAACGTGTTCGTATCCCAAAAGTAGTCGCTTCTTCTTCTAAAATATTAAAAGGGCGCGGTTCATAATTGTTATTGAAACTGGAGAATATGCTTGTCTTCTGCATGTAATTCTCGTTAAAATTATGACTCCAATTCACACCTAATAATGTCTTCTTAAAGTCTTCAAATCCGCGTGCATTTTGCCAAATGGTTGCGGCGCTTCTGGGAGAATTTTCAAAATCTTCTCGATTTAGCGAACTTGGAATGAATGACTTGAGACTGGTATAGTTTCCGATGAATGATAATTCGTTCTTTTCATCTATAAACCAATTCGATGTAATGGTTGCTGTGGCTCTATCTAATGAATTGTTATCGCGATAACCATCCGAATGTGTATTGCTGTAAATGACGTTTACATTTGCTTTTTCGCCGCCGTGCGACACTTTTGCGACTGTTCTAAACAAACCAAAACTTCCAACTGTTGTAAATAGATTGGCGCTTGTTCTATTGAAATTAGCGTATTCAGGATATAATAAGATTGTTCCGCCCAAACCGACACCATAACTACTAGAAGAAGGTCCTTTGTGAATTTCCATGCGTGAAATCGCAGTTAATTCTAAGTCTTCAATCGCAGATTCGCCGTTTCCATCCGTCAACGGAATATCTGCATAATACGCTCTAATGTTTGCTGTTGAAAATGGACTTCGTGCGCCAATTCCTCGAATCGTAATTCGATTGGTATTCAGCGAACCACTTTGCATAAAAACGCCTGGCACTCTGTTTAAAATAGGCGCTAATTGTACAGTGTTTTCGCTGTAAATCTCGCTTTGCGGAACAATAGATACCGACTCCGTCGCTTTTTCTAATTTTTGATCGATGGTAATTCCATTAATAACAACCTGATCTAGCGCATTTGTTGTAGGATATAGCGCAATAATAACGTTTGCCTTAGCATCAGAAACGAGTGTTGTGTAATAGCCTTCTAAAGAAACGCGAATTTGTCGAACTAAAGAAACATTATTAAGTGTAAACTTTCCTTTGCTATTTGTTTTTACTACTATGTCAG
>JBCCLS010000635.1:0-2556 GCA_039026835.1 Bacteroidota bacterium
CCGAGTTCGCGTAATTTTGACAATTTTTCTCTGCGAACGATTTCTTGCTCTGATAATTGCATAATTTTATGTGTAAATTTTAAGTTTGTAAAGATAAATACATTTCATTAGTATACCAATGTATTGATTTGGAAATATTTGAAGCAATATGGCTTTGTAAAGGCAATATTTGTGTAACTTTTGAGCTGATTTTCGGTCTTACCAATAACATCAATCATCAAACAAAAAATAACATGAGTATTTGGAGAGTATTATTGACAATTGTTTTTCCGCCGTTGTCTGTTTTGGACAAGGGTTGCGGTTCTATCATAATTGTCTTTATTTTGTGGATATGCGGTTGGGTTCCTGGCACAATTGCTGCATTGGTTATTGTAAATAATCCCGAAAGAAGATAACACATTAATAAAATTACCTATGAAAAAAATCTATTTGGGAATGCTTGTTGCGTTCCTCACTGTATGTACAAGCTGTAAATTTTCTGAAACTATTTATATCAACGACGATGGTTCAGGAAAAATGTCCTTTTACTTAGACGGTTCAGAATTAATGCCAATGATGGGCGGGCAAGTAGCAGGCACACAGTGGGACGGTATTGATTCGCTCATATCGTTTAAAGATGTGCTCAGCGTCGCAAAATACAATCTGGCACAGATCCCGCAAGGATATCAAAAACAACTAAAAAGTTTAGAGAAGTTAAATGTAGAAATGCAGATTGACTCGAAAAAGAATAAAATGAATTTTGATGTTTTTGCAAACTTTAATAGTGTGACAGATTTGCAAAGTACGTTTGGAGCGATTACTGAACTTGGCGAATTAGCGGCAAAAAGCAGTAGCGCCGTAAGCAAAGCAGATATCGAAAGCTTACCTAGTATGAAATATGCGTTTTCAAACAACGTATTTAAGCGTTCTTTTTCTGTAGCAAACAAAAAGCTTCTCGATTCATTAAAGCAAAATTTAGGTCAGGCAGAAATGTTGATGGCTGCTTCTACGTACACATTGGATTATCATTTTCCGAAAAAGATTAAGTCTGTGTCTCTTGAAGATGCTATACTTGGAAAAGACGGAAAAAGTTTTACGTATGAAATAAGAGTTATAGATTTCATCAACGATCCTGAGCGATTGAACTTTAATGTGGAATTGGAAAAGTAACATTTCAAGGTCACTATAATTATAACGAACTGTCTAAAAAGTTATGCATTCTTATTGCAACTTTTTAGACAGTTTTTTAGTTACAAAATGTCACACCAATCACATCCGGTTAAGCATGACATTGATGTACAATCCCATGGAAATATAGTGTGTACAGTTAAAATTGTACCAATTGTGGGGCAAGCCACTGCTGATGCTGCATTTTGAGCTTGTCCGTCTTGAGCCCCTCCTGTAATTTGTGCGACATTACTTTTCTTTAGCGATAATGATTTTAATGATTTTTTCTTCATGATTTCAAAGTTTTTGTGGATACAAAGAACATAAAAGGCTAGAAGATACAGAGTGCTGACTTGCCGAATGCTACATGCGAGTTTCTAAAAAGGAGTTTTGTTAAGTTTACAGTAAAATGCATCCGCTTCGTACATAAAATCGTATTTTTGTATTTGACATTATGAAGACACAAAACAAAACAATTGCCATACAAGATTTAGGCAAGAAAGATTATAAAGAAACTTGGGATTTTCAGGAAGTATTGTTCAAGGAAATTGTTGATACTAAGATTAAAAATCGTCGTGAAAATGCTGGGTTGACTACAAAAAATCACTTCCTTTTTGTGGAACATCCACATGTGTATACCTTGGGAAAAAGTGGTGATATTTCTAATTTATTATTAGATGAAACGCAGTTAGCCGCAAAAGGTGCGACATTCTACAAAATAAATCGTGGCGGCGATATTACCTATCACGGGCCAGGACAAATTGTAGGCTATCCAATTTTGGATTTGGAAAATTTCTTTACGGACATTCATAAATATTTGCGTTTGTTAGAAGAAATGATCATTCTAACCTTAGCAGAATACGGTTTGAAGGCAACAAGAAGTGAAGGCGAAACCGGTGTTTGGTTGGATGTAGGAACACCATTTGCGCGAAAAATATGTGCTATGGGTGTTCGGGCAAGTCGCTGGGTAACTATGCATGGTTTTGCGTTGAATGTCAATGCGGATTTGGGATACTTTGACAATATCATTCCATGTGGTATACGCGGAAAAGCAGTAACTTCTTTGAATGTGGAATTGGGAAAAATGCAGGTTGATGAAGCAGAAGTAAAAGAAAAATTATTGCGTCACTTTGAAACCTTGTTTGAAGCAGAACTTGCATATCAGACAGTGTAATGAGAGTTCAGAAACTGCTACTGTTGATGATTACTGCGGCAATCACCGCTATTTTGCTCTTCTTTGGAATTATTAATTATATTGGCAATTTAGGTGAAGAAACGCCGTCAACTGCAATTTTCTTTTTAGGAGTTACAGGAGCTTTTAGTGTGTATTTTCATTTTAAAACGAAAGAATTATATCCTTTTGCCGAATTTGATAGTGAATTAGATGAATTATCCAAAAAATACTGGGCA
>JBCCLS010000636.1:0-2551 GCA_039026835.1 Bacteroidota bacterium
CTAGTAGCTTTCGCGATGGCGGATTCAATAGGAACCCCAACCGACCGCCTCGCTAAAGCTTTGGGAACATTTACAGGTGTAAAACGCAGATTTTCCTATCAAATACAAACGGAAGATTTTGTGTTCATCGATGATTATGCGCATCATCCCACGGAAATAAATGCATTGCATCAAGCCGTGCGAGAAATGTATCCTGAAAAAAAAGTAACTGCTATTTTTCAGCCGCATTTATTTAGTCGAACGAAAGATTTTGCAGACGAATTTGCAGAAAGTTTAGCACAGTTTGATGAATTAATTTTACTAGAGATTTATCCCGCAAGGGAAGAACCAATCGCAGGTATTACCTCAAGTTGGTTGCTAGACAAAATACAAAACGATCAAAAACGATTGATCGCTAAAGAACATTTAATCGACCACGTCGCTACCGTAGACACAGATGTGTTGTTGACCGTTGGCGCAGGCGATATAGGAGCGGAAGTAGAAAAAATTAAAAATAAATTGACCGTTGAAAGTTAATTGGAATCTTATAAAAGGAATTGTCCTTGCCACAGTTTTGATTTTTCTATATGCCTTTTCGGCGCATAGAAATGCTGTTCGTGTCATCGAAAATCCAGAAGTAAAATTTTTGGAACGAGAGCAAGCTTTCATCACTAGAGCCATGGTTAATAAATTGTTAATACAAAATAGTAACACGGCGACGAGCGTACGAAAAGAACAACTAGATTTGGATATTCTAGAGGAACGTTTACGCGCAAACGAAATGATTCAAGATGCTGAAGTGTATCTGTCTGTAAATGGGACTCTTGGTGCTCAAATTAAGCAGCGAACACCGATAGCACGTATCGCAACAAAAAACTCTTATTATATCGATTCTGAGGGGAAAGCAATGCCTTTGTCTTCAGTTTCTGCTGCACGTGTTCCTTTCGTAGAAGGAAAAGTGAATAAAAAAGAGTTAAAAAACATATATGAGCTAGCAACATATATTGCCAGTGATGACTTCCTCAAAAAGAATGTCATTTCTATCATACAAAACGACAACAAAACATTCCATCTAAAATTAAGAGCGAATGATTTTGTGGTTTTATTTGGCACTGTAGAAAATATAGAAGCGAAGGTGAACAATCTGAAAGCGTTTTACAAAAAAGCAACCAAAGACAAAACGCTGAACGATTTTGCAAAAGTTGATTTAAAATTTACCAATCAAGTGGTGTGCACCAAAAAATAAGTCATGGAAAACAATAATATCGCAGTAGGATTAGACATAGGAACCACAAAAATTGTGGCAATGATTGGGCGTAAAAATGAATACGGTAAGCTCGAAATTCTTGGAGTAGGAAAGTCCAAGAGTCTCGGAGTGCATCGTGGTGTCGTAAACAATATTACACAAACCATTCAATCCATACAACAAGCTGTACAAGGCGCAGAAAGTGATGCGGCTGATTTGAAAATTAGTGAAGTAGTTGTTGGAATTGCAGGACAACACATTCGAAGTTTACAACACAGCGATTACATTACCAGACCCAATGCAGACGAAGTTATTGACGAAGGTGATATTGATTTATTGATCAATCAAGTATACAAATTGGTGATGTTGCCTGGCGAGGAAATCATTCATGTGCTTCCACAAGAATACAAAGTAGACGGGCAAGCTGAAATCAAAGAACCTATTGGAATGTATGGTGGACGACTGGAAGCGAATTTTCATGTAGTGGTGGGACAAGTTTCTTCTATCCGAAATATTGGTCGTTGTGTAAAAAGTTCTGGATTAGACTTAGCTGGAATCACACTCGAACCATTAGCATCTGCGAATGCTGTATTAAGTCAGGAAGAAAAAGAAGCCGGCGTTGCTTTGATCGATATCGGAGGTGGAACCACGGACTTGGCCATTTTTAAAGATGGAATCATTCGCCATACGGCAGTTATACCTTTCGGCGGAAATGTCATTACAGAAGACATCAAAGAAGGCTGCTCTATCATAGAAAAGCAAGCAGAATTACTCAAAATAAAATTTGGTTCGGCGTGGCCAGGTGAAAATAAAGACAACGAAATTGTCTCTATTCCTGGATTACGCGGGAGAGAACCTAAAGAGATTACTTTGAAAAATCTCTCAAAAATTATTCATGCACGAGTTGTTGAAATCATAGAACAAGCATACTTAGAAATCAAGAATTACGGACATGAAGAACAAAAGAAAAAACTAATTGCTGGAATTGTGTTGACAGGTGGCGGAAGTCAGTTGAATCACTTAAAGCAATTGGTAGAATACATTACCGGAATGGATACAAGAATTGGCTACCCAAATGAGCATCTTGCAGGAGATAGTGATGAGGATATTGCAAGTCCGTTATATGCTACGGCGGTCGGACTAGTAATGGACGGTCTGAAACGCCAAGATCGAAAAAAAGCAGAAGCCGTAGAGGAAGGTATTCAGAACGCCGCAGAAATTGAGACTGCCGAAGCCATAGAACAAGAAGAAATTTCAGAAGAGCCAAGAAAAGAAAGACGATCGTTCTTAGACAAATTAACAGAACGTGTGAAGGAGTTTTTGGAC
>JBCCLS010000637.1:0-2546 GCA_039026835.1 Bacteroidota bacterium
ATTTTTAAAAAAGGTATATTGGTACAAAGGGGACATAATACTTACCATGAATCGTTTAATTGCATATTATTTTATATTGCTCTTAGGGTGCGCATGCAGCAATACTACAGATGACGCTACTACAAATGCTGATGTAACAAAAATTTTGGAAGACGCTGAAGAAGCGATACTGACATATCAAGGAATTGAAACTGATTCCATGATGCAACTTCGAATGGAATATTTTCACAAAGCCACTACATTCAATGATTCTGTGCATATGTATCGTGCGCATTTTTATTTGGGTGCTTTTTATCAAAGCAGAGGCATTTACAAGGATGCAATGACAGAATATGACAAAGCATTGCAACATATTTCTAAAGATGCTGATAGCGCACGTTATGTACAAACCAAAATTGCCATTGCTACGACCGAAATTGAGCTGGGAAATTATCATAAAGCTGGCGATATTTTACTGCATACTTACGAAGTAGCACAACGCAACAAACGTACAGAACAACTTATTAATATTAATGGCAATATGGGCATTTTGAGTTTGGATTTAAACAATTATAAAGATGCCAAAAAAAGTTTCAAAGAAGCGTTGCATACCATAGAAACGAAGAAACTTATTGAAAAAGATTCTGTCGATTATGTATTGGATTATATAAGTTATCACATGTTTTTGGCAAAAGCGTACCAAGCAGAACAATTGCATGATTCTGCCATGCTTTATATTGACAAAGGAATTATTATTGCCGATTATTACAACGATATTGAAGGAAAAGCGTATCTGTTTGAATTGAGAGGAAAGACAAAAACAGCACAAAAGAAATTCTCTGAAGCCTATACCAATCTGACAGCTTCAAAAGCGATTTTTACAGATTTAAAAAACGAGAAGCAAATTTCTAAAATCATGTATTTGCTGGCGGCGTATCATTTTCAGAAGGGAGAAACTGAGGAAGCCTTACAATTGTTAAGTGAATTGGAAACGCGGTACACACAGGAATTGCTACTAGAAGCAGATTACTATGACATACTTGTGTTGAAAGCAAATGTGTTTAAAAACAGCAAACAATTTGAAAATGAATCTATGTATCGACAAAAATCGGCAGATGTTCAACAACAAATTCTGGCAAAGCAAGACAAATCTGCGGTATTTCAGACAGCAACACAATACGAAATTGAAAAAATTAAGAATCAATTTGAAGTGCAGCAACAAAAAGATGAAAAGCGTTTTTATATCTTCTTAAGTATTGCCATTATCGTGATTGGAGTGATTAGTTTCTTACTGTACAAACAATTCACCAAAAAGAAAACAACAGACATTTATGTTCCCACAGAAAAATCTACAGAAACCAATATTGAATCAAAAAAGGAAAAATCTAGTTCACAAACGGGAATTAAAAGTGATAAAACTGTAGATGAAATTCTGCAAAAGTTGAAAAATTTAGAAGCGCAAGAATTTTATCTCAATCCAAAATACAATTTATACGCAACTGCCAAAAAGATAGATACCAACACTACATACTTATCTACTATTTTGAATGCGCACAAAAAAATGACGTTTACCGAATATTTAAACAATCTTCGCATTCAATATACACTCAACCGACTAGAGCACGATAAAAAGTTCCGAATGTATACTATTAAGGCTATTGCAAAAGAAGTTGGATATAAGAGTCATGGTTCATTTTCAAGAGCTTTCAAAGCCAAAACAGGTGAAAATCCGTCTACGTATTTAAAAAAGATTCGCTAAAAAAGGTCTGTTCAATTTATAAAACAGCAAGACTTTTTTAACACTTTTTATGAAGTTGTTGCGTATCTTGAAATAGAACCTAAATTATACTTATGATGAAAACTAATAAAAAAATCTTACATTTTGCTAAAATCAAGATTGCTAAGGTAGATTCAACGAACATTATTGGTGGTACCAATCCGCCAAATACAATTTATCCACAATGCAATACGCAACCATCAAGACCTCCAAAGGGAACTCGAACCCAAGGGACAAGTAATGACGGAAATTGTGAAACTGATAATTAAAACCGACTAACTACATCCTTATGTAATTCATAAAAGGCTTCTTGCAATCACTCAAGAAGCCTTTTTTCATTAACCTAATAACAACTGTAAGGTCTGCGATGCTTATATGTCACCGCAAGTGTAAACATCTGGACACGCAATAAACCAAGGACAGTATTTTGGTCCCGTTACATTTGCAGCGCAGTCGCATCCGCAAAGTGATAAATCGTAGCCAAAACCACCGTTGATTTGACTTTGTGCTTCTTTGGAGATTTTTGTAGCTCCTTTGATGTTTAAAATTTTACTCATGATTCATAATTTTAAGTTAGTCCTTACTCTGTTTTGGTTTTTCAGGAACCCCCATTTTTATTAAAAGTACACACACTTTTAAAAGGATGAAAGCAGTGTATATTTCATTTTAAAAATTGAATTTGTCCGTTTTATAAAACGAACATACTAACGGATGAGAAACAAATACTTTTATATCAAAAAGGCTTCTAGATGTGTATCTGAAGCCTTTTTTTCCCCTAAATATAGTTTCG
>JBCCLS010000638.1:0-2528 GCA_039026835.1 Bacteroidota bacterium
AGACAGCCTTATTTTTCCCATTCTTAAACTTGTCACAAAATTGAAACCCTTTTATTGCTTAATTGATAATTTATAGGGAAATTTTCTAAAAAATAATTAAATTCGCAGCTAGTAAACTTTAAGCAAAAATCATGAGTAAAAAAGTAGTTATTGTAGCAGCTGCACGAACTCCAATCGGAAGTTTTTTAGGCGCTTTATCCACTATTCCCGCTCCAAAGTTAGGAGCTACAGCGATCAAAGGTGCTTTGGCACAAATTAACTTAGCTCCCGAACAGGTAGAAGAAGTGATTATGGGAAATGTTGTACAAGCGGGTACTGGACAAGCTCCTGCGAGACAAGCTGCGATTTTTGCTGGAATTCCAGATACAGTTCCTTGTACTACTGTTAACAAAGTATGTGCTTCAGGAATGAAAGCGGTGATGCAAGCAGCACAGGCCATTGCGCTTGGCGATGCTGAAATTGTAGTCGCTGGCGGAATGGAAAACATGAGTTTAATTCCTCACTATTACCACGCAAGAACTGCTACTAAATTTGGTCCTGCTAAAATGGAAGATGGGATGCAAAAAGATGGTTTGGTAGATGTGTATGATAATGTAGCCATGGGCGTTTGCGCCGATGCATGTGCTACCGAATATAACTTTTCAAGAGAAGATCAAGATGCGTTTGCAATTCAGTCGTATGAACGTTCTGCGAAAGCATGGGCTGAAGGAAAATTTGCTAATGAAGTTGTTCCTGTAGAGGTTCCACAACGAAGAGGTGAACCTATTGTAGTAAGCGAAGATGAAGAATACAAGAATGTAAGAATGGAGAAAGTTCCTAACTTACGTCCTGCCTTCACTAAAGACGGAACTGTCACTGCTGCGAATGCTTCTACGATTAATGATGGTGCGGGCGCAATGGTATTGATGAGTGCTGAAAAAGCTGCTGAACTCGGATTAACTCCTTTGGCAACCGTAAAAGGATATGCAGATGCTGCGCACGAACCAAAATGGTTTACTACGGCTCCGGCAAAAGCACTTCCAAAAGCATTGGCAAAAGCAAATGTAAGCATGGATGAAGTGGATTATTTTGAATTCAACGAAGCCTTTTCTGTAGTTGGATTGGCAAATATGAAAATCTTAGGACTCTCTGACGATAAAGTCAATGTCAATGGTGGCGCTGTTTCTTTAGGACATCCACTGGGTTGTTCAGGTGTTCGAATCTTGATAACCTTACTAAGTGTGTTGGCACAAAATGATGCAAAAATAGGAGCTGCAGCAATCTGTAATGGTGGTGGTGGCGCTTCTGCTTTTGTAGTTGAAAGAGCTTAATTTCCAATTTATAATTACCCAATATTTTACATGCAATACGGAATTTGCAATTTGAGTATTGTTCCGCTTCGTGCTGAACCAAGTGATACGAGTGAACTTGTATCGCAAGTGCTGTATGGAGAACATTTTAAAGTGTTGGAACAACGCAAAAAATGGAGTCGAATTCGTATTGCGTTTGATAAGTATGAAGGCTGGATAGACAACAAACAATATTTAGAAATCACCGAGGAAATTTACAAAGACACCGACAAAAAGGAACTAATTTTATCTTCTGATTTGGTCGAATTTATCACGGATGAATCACTCTTAATGCCTATTCCTATTGGTTCTGTGTTGAATTCGATGTCGTTACTGTCACATCAGCATGATGGAAATACGGTGAGTGGTATCATTTCAAAAGAAAATATTGTAAAAACTTCGTATATGTATTTGGGTGCGCCGTATTTGTGGGGCGGAAAAACTCCTTTTGGAATTGATTGTTCAGGCTTTACGCAAATGGTGTATAAACTGAATGGTTATAAGTTATTGCGGGATGCTTCGCAGCAAGCGACACAAGGAGAAGCCTTGAGTTTTATTGAGGAAAGTGAACCTGGCGATTTGGCATTTTTTGACAATGAAGAAGGCACTATTATTCATGTGGGAATCATCATGGAGAATAATTACATCATTCATGCACACGGAAAAGTTCGCATTGATCGTATTGACCATTCTGGTATTTTTAATGTAGAAACGCATCGACACACGCACAGATTACGGGTAATTAAGAAAATTATCTAATCTTACACTTACATATATAATATTTCAACACATTCCCAGTATTCTTGCGAAATAAAGCTGAGTAAGAAAATCTTACGTTTAAATTTGATTTTACATATAAATCACATAGTTTTAGTTTGATTTTACAGTTCTTCAACATGAGCAGTAAATTGTATACACATATGTTACAAAAAGACTAAGATTATGACTGAGATATTTGAGATAATCGTTCCAATACTTATTTCCGTTTTTATAGGTGTTTCTTTGCTTCTCTTTAAAAATTTTATCGACAAGAGTAAAATTAAACTGGAAGAAAAAGAAATTAAAGACAATGTAGAAAAGGTAGTTTCCATATTCACTGCACAAGAAGAGGAAACGGACAGTGCATTAGCTTCTATGGTTAAAAATGTGGCAGAACTACGCGAGTATTATATCATTAACAAGCAACAAGCTCGAAATTCA
>JBCCLS010000639.1:0-2524 GCA_039026835.1 Bacteroidota bacterium
AAAAATAGACAGACTTGTCTGTTTTAAAAAAATATTCTCTATATTTGTACCATGAAACATTCAGAAGTACGAAATAGAATTATTGAAACCGCTTCCGCTTTATTTTACAAAAACGGATACAATTCTACGGGAATTAATGAAATTATTTCTGAATCAGGAATTGCCAAAGCAACGCTATACAATCATTTCAAATCCAAAGAAGACATTTGCTTAGCGTACTTGCGTTTCAAAAATTCAACCTTCTTAACAGAAATTGAAGCCTTTGCTATTGCGCAAGAAGCAGGCATCAATCAAGTACTGGCAATTTTTGACTTTTTACAACAATTTTTTCAAGACAAAGATTTCAATGGCTGTTGGTGTATCAAAACCGTCGCGGAGATTCCGAAAGATAATGAACGCATCCGAAATGAAATTCAAGTACAAAAAAAGGATTTTTTACAACTCATAGAAAAATTAATTACAGATAATCTAAATCTCTATGGTGAGCAAAAAATAAGTTCGCTTGCTCGAAAAGTCTATCTATTGTATGAAAGTGCTATCAGCGAAAGTCACTTGCATCAAGAAGATTGGCCAATCCATGAGGCAAAAACTGTTTGTGCGCAATTACTCAATCATCGAAATTAAAACGTAAATGTCAGCGGTAAAATATCATAAGTCTTTTTAAATATTCTACCAGCTTACTGAAAGAGTTCATATTAAAAAATTTTAATCATAAATAGACAGACTTGTCTGTTCTTTTTTAAACAACAAAAATTAGAAAAATGGAAAATTTTAAAAACAAAACAGCTTTAATTATTGGAGGAACTAGCGGAATCGGAAATGTAACCGCAAACACACTGCTAGAAGGTGGTGCTACGGTACATATTGTCGGTTTGAATACTGCAAAAGTAGCCGATGCTCCAAACCTTGTGAAACACTCTGTAAACATCACGGATATTGATGCGGTAAAGTCTTTAACCGCAAAAATTGATGCGCTAGACAATCTAGATTATCTCGTGAATGCTTCTGGAATTTTTGCGCCAAAACCATTTTTGGACCATACTGTAGAAGATTACAATTCGTATTTAGATTTGAACCGAGGTTTCTTCTTTATCACGCAAAGTGCCGCTAAAAAAATGAAAGAAAGCAATGGTGGTTCCATCGTAAATGTAGGTTCTATGTGGGCAAAACAAGCGGTGAAAGCAACGCCATCTTCTGCGTATTCCATGCAAAAAGCAGGATTGCACTCACTCACACAACATTTAGCCATGGAATTGGCAGATGCCAACATTCGTGTCAATGCAGTCTCGCCAGCAGTCGTAAAAACGCCTGTATACAATAGTGTATTTGGTAGCGAATCGGCAGCAGCGGAAGCATTGGAAAGTTTTAACGCATTTCATCCCATTGGGCGATTCGGAACTCCGACTGATGTGGCGGAAAGTATTTTATTCTTACTTTCAGATAAATCCTCCTGGATTACAGGTAGTATTTTAGATATTGATGGCGGTGTGATGGCTGGAAGAAACTAAGGAAATCAATAAACGAAAAGCTAAAAAGAGTGCTAACAATTTTAAGAGAGGTTGTTTAAAAAGTACAGATTTTGTCAAACCAAACTTGATTCGGTATCAAGCTCAGCATGACGTATGTGTAGACTTTTTAGACAACTTCTCCTCATGAAAATATATTTATATTGAATTCTAAAACAATTATTATCGGCGGCGGTTTGTCTGGTTTGTTAATCGGGTACAGACTCAAACAATTAGGAGTCCCTTTTATACTATTAGAAGCAAGAAACAGAATAGGTGGTAGAATTTATACCAAATTCACAAGCAATGATACGCCTGTAGAAATGGGCGCTACATGGTTTGGAAACCAACATATACATTTAAAAAAATTGCTACAAGAATTAAAAGTAGGCTATTTTGAACAATTTATGGAAGGTACTTCATTTTTTCAACCCTTATCAACTTCTCCATCTCATGCCATTACGCTACCAAGTCAAGCACCAAGTTATAGAATTTCTGGCGGAACTTCTGCCATTATCAATGCTTTGAAAACACTAGTTGGAGAAGAAAATATTAAGTTGAATTCGGCAGTAGAACATATTGATTTTGATAATAATACAGTCACCACCACATCCAATAAAAAATATGCTGCGGAAAGAGTGATTCTTGCACTTCCACCAAAGCTTTGGAGTACTACTATTCATTTTTCTCCAGCTTTACCAAAAGACTTAAAAGATACAGCACTTCATACACATACATGGATGGAAACATCGATGAAGGTTTCGCTTACGTACAAAGAACCTTTTTGGCGAAATGACAATCAATCAGGTGTTCTTTTTAGTAATGCAGGACCGATTACAGAACTCTATGATCATAGCAACGCTCATTTTGATAAATATGCACTTTGCGGATTTGTAAATTCTTGGTTTAGTAAATTAGATTTTACAGAATTAAAAGCGCTGATTTTAGCACAAGTTACTTCAGTATTTGGGAGTGAAGCTCAAAATTACAGTAGCTATGATTTAATAGATTGGAATAAG
>JBCCLS010000640.1:0-2519 GCA_039026835.1 Bacteroidota bacterium
CGCATCTAAAGAGGCGAGAGAGACCAAATATTGGCTACAATTAATAGAAAAATCGAATTTAACAAATATAAATGTTGACACGCATTTAAAAGAAGTTGAGTAGTTGGTGAACATTTTAACTAAGATTGTAAAAACGGCTCAACAAAATTTAAAATAATTCAAAATTTAACATTCAACATTTAAAATATCAAAGACAACAATGGAAACACTAGAAAAAGACATCTTACGCGGAGGACAGTTCCTAGTAAAAGAGACAAAATGTGAAGACGTATTTACTCCAGAAGATTTTTCGGAGGAGCAAATCATGATGAAAGAATCTGTTACAGAATTCGTTGATCGTGAAATTTGGCCACACAAAGAACGTTTTGAAAAGAAAGATTATGCGCTTACTGAAGAAGTAATGCGTAAGGCAGGTGAACTTGGATTTTTAGGAATTGCCGTTCCTGAAAAGTATGATGGAATGGGAATGGGATTTGTGTCTACCATGTTAGTGTGTGACTACATTTCTGGTGCTACAGGTTCAATTGCAACAGCTTTTGGGGCACATACAGGAATCGGAACCATGCCAATTACCTTATACGGAACTGAAGCACAAAAAGAAAAATATGTACCAGCATTAGCAATTGGAGAAAAGTTTGGTGCCTACTGTTTGACAGAACCAGGTGCAGGATCGGATGCAAATTCTGGAAAAACAAAAGCAGTGTTGTCTGAAGATGGAACACACTATTTGATTTCTGGACAAAAAATGTGGATTTCGAATGCAGGTTTTGCAGAAGTATTCATTGTATTTGCTCGTATTGAAGATGACAAAAATATCACTGGATTTATTGTTGAATTTGACAAAGACAATCCAAATGGAATCACACTAGGTGAAGAAGAACACAAATTAGGAATTCACTCCTCTTCTACGCGTCAGGTATTCTTTAACGAAACCAAAGTTCCTGTAGAAAATATGCTTTCTGAGCGTGGAAATGGTTTCAAAATTGCCATGAATGCCTTAAATGTCGGACGTATCAAATTGGCAGTCGCTTGTTTAGATGCACAACGTCGTGTCATTACAGAAGCAACCAAATATGCAAATGAGCGTATTCAGTTCAAAACACCTATTGCGAAGTTTGGTGCTATCAAAGCGAAGATTGCAGAAATGGCAACTGCTTGTTACGTTGGAGAATCTGCATGTTACCGTGCAGCAAAAAATATTGAAGATCGAATTTCAATTCGTGAAGCAGAAGGAAATACACATCAAGAGGCAGAATTAAAAGGTGTAGAAGAATATGCTATTGAGTGTTCTATCTTAAAAGTAAAAGTATCGGAAGACATTCAAAAAGTAACGGATGAAGGTATTCAGATTTTTGGAGGAATGGGATTCTCTGCCGATACACCAATGGAATCTGCTTGGAGAGATGCACGTATTTCTCGTATTTATGAAGGAACCAATGAAATCAACAGAATGTTAGCTGTAGGAATGTTGGTGAAGAAAGCGATGAAAGGTCATGTAGACTTACTTGGTCCAGCAATGAAAGTAGCAGACGAGTTGATGGGAATACCTTCGTTTGACATTCCAGATTACTCTGAATTATTTGCAGAAGAAAAAGAAATGGTAGCCAAGTTGAAAAAAGTGTTCTTGATGGTAGCAGGTTCAGCGGTTCAGAAATTTGGTCCTGAATTAGAACAACACCAACAATTATTAATGGCTGCGGCAGATATCTTAATTGAAATCTACACAGTAGAATCTGCTATTTTACGTACAGAAAAGAATGCAAAGCGTTTTGGCGAAGATTCTCAGACAGTACAAATTGCCATGACAAAATTGAATCTTTTCAATGCAATTGAAAAAATCAATACCAAAGCAAAAGAAGGAATTGTATCGTTTGCTGAAGGTGACGAGCAACGCATGATGTTAATGGGATTAAAGCGTTTTACAAAATACACTAACATTCCAAACATTGTTGCGCTACGTAACACCATTGCAGAAAAAGTAACTGCAGAAAACGAATATTGTTTCTAAGAATATAAAAGATAATTCTAAACACATGCTATAGGTTTTAGAATTTAGTTGTTTGTTAAAAGCCATCTTGAAAAAGGTGGCTTTTTTTGTTGATGCTGAGATAAAACGTCATATTGAACTTCATTAGTAAAGTCTCCCGACTTTACTAAACTTTGCAGTAATTACTATAATAAAAACAAAAATATTATCCTCAAAGTGTATTTAGAACTAAGTTTATTTGAAAAAAACTATCTTTATAATACAAAAAAGCAGAAGCATGAATATAGAAGCTACAAAATTAGAATTAATGCATCTTTTACTTCAAACGCAGAAAGAAAGTGTTCTAAAAAAACTGAAGTCTGTTTTTGAAGAAGAACAAACAGATTGGTGGAATGACATGTCTGAGAATGAACAAGATGAAATTAAAACTGGTTTAGCACAAGCAGATAAAGGAGAATACAAAGCCAATGAAACCGTCATGAAACGTTTTGATAAATGGCATTAAAAATTGTTTGGACACCACAGGCTGAAA
>JBCCLS010000641.1:0-2519 GCA_039026835.1 Bacteroidota bacterium
AAAAAATTCGACGCAAAAAGCGGAAAGAGTGATTTTAACGCCACGGGAACTATTGAAAATTTAATCGGTTTTCTATTCAATCAAGATAAACTGAAAGGTAACTTCAACATAAAATCACTTACGTAAAATGTATCTGAATTTACGTTGAAGTTACCTTTCAGTTTATCTTGATTGAATAGAAAACCGATTAAATTTTCAATAGTTCCCGTGGCGTTAAAATCACTCTTTCCGCTTTTTGCGTCGAATTTTTTTAGCGAAATTTTACCCGGAACAAAATCAATTGTAGCTTCTGAAATTGCTAACGGATTTACCACATCTTTTGAAGAAAACAAAAAGTCTGAAACTTTCAGGTTTCCTGTATTTTTGATGCGATTGTACTTTCCAGTTTCAAGCGCGTTCATGTCAAAATTAGTCGTCAAATTTGCATCTACAATGCCGCTTAGCTCTTTGTCTACCTCAATAGGATAGGCTTTGGAAATATTACTTAAATCAAGTTTTCCTTTGATTGTTGCATTTACTGTTGGATTGGTGGTAAGCTGTGAAAATATTCCGTTTCCACGAAAAGAATCTTGATCAATTTTAAACGCAACATCATTAATTTGAATATACGTATCTGCGGTTTTTCCTGTTGTATTTTTGAGTTGTGCGTTGATGTTGATATTATTTACGCTTTTGGGCAAATCAGGATATTTAAAAGAAGCATTATTAGAAACCACACGAATATCAATTTTAGGAATGTGTTGCGCGTCTACAATGCCTTTTATTTCCCCAGAA
The DNA here is from genome assembly GCA_039026835.1 of Bacteroidota bacterium. Classification (GTDB taxonomy): domain Bacteria; phylum Bacteroidota; class Bacteroidia; order Flavobacteriales; family Flavobacteriaceae; genus Kordia. Next base: position 775 of record JBCCLS010000641.1, read on the forward strand.
ACTTCAAAATTTCCTGTGGTTTTTACGTCTGAAATGTTTTTAGCATACGCTTCTGGAATCACCGCTAAAAAGTTTTTAAAGTCAGAAGAAGGCGTTTGTAATGTCAGGTCAATTTCCTGCGAATCTGAATTGACTTGTACAAAACCATCAAACTGCAATGGCAACTGATTGATCAATGCTGTATTGTCTAAAAAGGTGTATTTCCCATTCGCCAAATCCATTCCAATCAAAGCGTTCAAATCAATTTGCTGTTTGTTGATGTATTTCATGTCTTCTAACGCAAACGAAACCAATGCATTTGTGGTAGTTTCAAGTTCAGAAGTCGCCAGAGAAAAATCGCCAAAACCTTCGTGTTGTAAATTTTCAATAGTCAGATATGTGTTGCTTTTGGCATCGTGATAGTTGATATCTGTATTAAGAATGTGATAATTGTCTATTTGAAATGTAAAGTCAGCACTTCCCTGAGAAGTTTCTGTCGTTGCAGATGTTTCACTCGGTTTGCCAATATCGTAATTTGCATTGCCTGCTTCGTCGACTTCAATATGTAATTTGGCACTTTCTACCGTAAAGCTATAAATTTGAATGGCTTCGTTTTTACTTTTAAACAGTTCGCCAATACTTGTGGTCACTGCAACTTCTTTTCCGTAAAAAAGTGTATCATTTTCAAAAGGAGCATTGTTGATGACCTCAACATCTTCCAATACAATAGAGGCTTTTGGGAAATTGCGAAAAAAGCTGATATCAGCATCGGTAAAATCTACACGTGCATTGATACTTTCGTTAATGCTGTCTTTTACCATTGCAATGATTTTATCTTTAAAAAGATACGGTGTAGCAATTATTGCAATTAGTAAAATAAGAAAGGTAATTCCAGTTATTTTGAGTACTTTTTTCACATTCATGGCGTTGACTTTTTGGCTACTTCTAAGAACGTGAAATCTTAAAAAATCACTGTTAAGAAGTTGATAAATTTTCAGAATAATCGTCTAAGTCTATTTCTTCACCAATTTCCAAGCCAAAACGTCTTCTAAACGCATACACTATCAAATATAAAAATGGTGTATCTACAAAAGCAACCAATACTTTAAAGATAAATCCACTAGCGACTAAGCCAAGATAAATATCCCAAGGTAAAATTTCAAACACACATAACAAGGTAATCACGGAAAACGTATCCACAAATTGTGACGCAAACGTAGAAAAGTTATTACGCAGCCATAAATGTCTTCCTTTGGTCAATCGTTTCCAAAAATGATACAATTGTATGTCAATAAATTGCGCAAACAAATAGGAAAGCATGGAGGCGAAAACTGCCAATGGCGCATTGCCAAATACTTTTGTAAAGGTAGCATCGTTCACAGGCGAATTTTCCAATGCAGGTACACTTTTTGAAATATAAATAATTGCCAACGAAAACACAGATGCAAAAATTCCTGCAATCACTACTTGATTGGCTTTCTTTTTTCCGTAAATCTCTGAAATGGCATCAGTAATCAAAAAGGTAAGTGGATACGGCAATAATCCCACAGAAAGTTCAAAAAGATTGGCGCCAAATACTTTAATATCTACTGGATACCAATAAAAGAATTTTTGAAAAATCAAATTTGAAACTACCAAGGAAGTAATGAATAAAGCAGCTAGGTATAAATAAATTTTAGCAGCAAGTTTTTTGTCGGCTACAGTCATGCTGTAAAGATACTAAAGTTTCTTCTAGTACACTATCTCTGCTAGAAATGATGATTTTA
>JBCCLS010000642.1:0-2506 GCA_039026835.1 Bacteroidota bacterium
CTAATGTTAAAACTTTTGAATATGGATCACCTTGTACGTCATATACTGTATAAATTCCTTCGTAATCATAGATCAAATTTGCAATTGGCGTATCGGCCGTATCTGTTGACGATAAGAACGTATCGTTGTTTCCGCCTGCCAAAAAGGTCAAGAAATTTTCATTGTCAAACTCATTCAACATTCCTTGCTGACTTGTAAATGTTTTTCTCCACGCTGTAAATTCTTGTAACAAATAGTGAATATTGTCATAGAAAACAAAATCATAATCAAAGTTAGATCGCTGATATCCGGTTAGGAAATAGCTCGTATCTGTTAAGCTATCGTACATACGAATTCTATTCACGCCAATCTGCTCTACAAATAAAGGAACAAATCCATCAATATCATGATCAATATTCACCGTATCAAAATTGGTTCCGTACACTCCGACATCAATTCCAAAACCATTTCCATTGTTTCCAATTCCTGAAATATTGTTATTTGCATAAAAAACACCGTTGATAAAAGATACGGTAAATGCTCGTTGTAAAAATGGAACTTCTCCGTTTCCTATCGTCTGATTAATGTTTACATACCACAATTCATACGAGCTTAATAACTGATTTAACGAAATACCTGGCTCGGCAATAATTGGGTCTTCTACAAGAACTTCTGTATAGCATGAAGTCATTAGTGTAGTACTAAATAATGTAATGAAAAGTAATTTTAAAGTCTTCATAAGCCAATCGTTTAAAGTTGTTGTTTATTTACTTTCAAAACGTATGCCAAAATGATAACTGCCTGAATATCAAGAATGCTTTTGGAACAATATTTTGTGTATTTTTGAATCATAGATCAACCTTTTATGGACAACGAATTAAAATACGCCGTTTTTGGAGCGGGAAGTTGGGCAACTGCCATTGTAAAAATGCTTTGTGAAAATTTGGATGAAGTCGGTTGGTACATGCGTAGCGTGTATACAAAAGAACATCTGTTAAAAGAACAACACAATCCAAGCTATTTGAGTTCGGTAGAATTTCATACAGAAAAATTAAAACTAAGCAACGATTTTGATGAAATTGCCAGCTATGCCGATGTGTTGATTTTTGTCATTCCTTCTGCGTTTATTTACAACGAATTACAAAAACTTAGTATTGACATTAAAGATAAAATTGTGGTTTCTGCCGTCAAGGGAATCATTCCAGAATCAGGATTGTTGGTAGGTGAGCATTTTCACGATATTTACACCATTCCTTTTGAAAATATTGCGGTGATTGCAGGTCCATGTCACGCAGAAGAAGTTGCCTTAGAACGTTTGTCCTATTTAACTATTTCTTGTGCCGATCAAGAAAAGGCACAAATGATTGCTGACAAATTATCTAGTAACTACATCAAAACGAAAATCAGTGATGATGTCATTGGTACGGAATACGCTGTAATGCTGAAAAATATTTATGCGATTGCTGCAGGAATTGCACACGGATTGGGATATGGAGATAATTTTCAAAGTGTGTTGATGAGCAACGCCATTCGCGAGATGAAGCGCTTTATTAAAAAAGTCCATAAGATGAAGCGAAATATCAACAACTCTGCCTACTTGGGCGATTTATTGGTAACAGGATATTCAGTGTTTTCTCGAAATCGTATGTTTGGCAATATGGTGGGAAAAGGCTACACAGTAAAATCTGCACAAATGGAAATGAATATGGTTGCCGAAGGTTATTATGCTACCAAAAGTGCCTTTGAGCTCAATCAGCAGAACGATAAGAAAACTCAAATTCCAATTATTGACGCAGTCTATGCGATCTTGTATCAGAATAAAAATCCAAAGAAAGTATTTAAAAAATTAACAGAAAAGCTGGATTAATGTGCGGATGTGTTAATTTGAAAATGAACCAATGTCTCTAACGTAACAACGTACCATGTATGGAATTTACACTCTGGTTAGAATTTGAAGTATTTGATTTTGGAGATTCGGACATGACAAACGAGTTTGCAAATATTCATGTAGACTTCCCAGATGGTAGACATTACGGATTAAATGTATGGACTTACAAATTCTTTGAAACCGCGATCAATCATGACAAAAAGGAAGGTGCAAGTTTGAACGGATTGTATTTAATTCCACCTGATTTATTTGTAGAAGAGTTGACTAGAGATTGTATTGAAAAAGCTATCGCAGACTTGTTAAAAATTGGAAACTTAGAAAATGTATTAAATCCATCTGTTCGAAATGATCAGTATCATCCTGATGCTAACTCTGATTGATACAGTTTAGTGCTGATTATTTAGAAAAGTTGATTTTTTGCGTGAAGGATAGAGGTATTGTTGGAGCTCTTTTGTGAGCTGCTGAATCAAGTTCAGCATGACGAACAAAAAGCGACTACCGATAGCCTGACCGTTTACGGGCACGCCATTATTTTTTTTATTAAAAGATTGAAAAATTTAAGGATTGAACTATTTTAGATCTAAACATACTCAACTACCAAAATACCAAAAGCGAAGCGATCTAGATTCTAGCAGCGAC
>JBCCLS010000643.1:0-2503 GCA_039026835.1 Bacteroidota bacterium
ATTAAATCTTCTTTATCATTCGTATCTGCTACCGATAGCGGAACTGCAAATGAAGCACAGTTGCTATCAATTAATGCTTGCTGACTCACGGGCTTGTTATCAAATATAGAAGCTTCGCCAGAGTCAACACATACGTATTGCACAGGTTGAAACGTAGTTCCTATTTGGGTAAATGAAGCAATACTGCCATTCTTTATATATACATTGTCTAAATTTTCATTTCCATTAATTTCTATATAATCTAACGCTGAATTATTTCGCAAATCCAACGAGATAACATTTGTCATACTCACTGTAATGGTTTCTAGATTTATATTTTGTGATACATCTAGAGAAGCAAGTGGCATAGCAATCGCTGAAAATGTTTTAAGATTGGTATTTTGTGACACGTCAATCGAGGTCAGGTATACATTGTACCAAATTTCTAAAGATTCTAAATTGAGATTCTGTGAAACATCAAGATTGACTAGTAAATTATCTCCAACAGCTAACTTCTTTAAGTTTACAAGTGAAGAAAGATCAATTGCATCTAAATTACCCGATGTAAAATTGATAGATTCTAGTGCTGTATTTTGACTTACATCTGCAGTATCAATTCGATGTGGAGTAATTGTTAGGTTTTTAAGATTCACAAAAGCGTCAATGCCTGTAAGATCTCCAACAAGGTCAAAGTAGTTTACGCTACTTATGAGAATTTCAATTCCTGTAATTGCTGCTGCTTCACTCAGTTGAATTTCGCCATCATCATTTGTATCTGCATCACCATCTAAAATTCCATCATCATTAAAGTCGACACAATTGGTATTGATCAAAGCATTTTTAAAATTCACATCTGGAATGTTGACAATTTGTGCCTGTGTCCATTGCACTAGCAAACAGAGAAAGAATAATACGTAGATTTTTTTCATAGGTTAAGATTGGTTTGGTAACATTTGGTTTTACATATAAAATAAATATACCCTTAAAAATATTTCTTTCTGATGTAATAACAGCCATTTGGTACTTATTTTTTTAAATATAGATACAAAAAAAGCTTACTAGCACATTATAATTTGCTAATAAGCTTATAAATTTACTACTATTTTGTAGTTATATAACTTAGATTTTAGAAACGATTATCACCGTCTAACAAATCGCCGATACTTCCTAAAATACTGCCTTCGCCTTTGCTATTTCCTCGGTTTGGCAATGCCGAAATAATTCTTCCCGCTAAACGGCTAAATGGTAAAGATTGAATGTACACGATGCCTGGACCTGTTAAGGTTGCAAAGAACATGCCTTCGCCGCCAAAGAGTGTATTTTTAATGCCTCCGACAAATTCAATATCATAATCTACATCTTGGGTAAAACCTACAATACAGCCTGTATCTACGCGCAAAGTTTCTCCTTCGGCAAGTCGTTTTTGCGCCATCGTTCCACCAGCGTGAACAAACGCCATTCCATCACCTTCTAGTTTTTGCATGATGAATCCTTCACCACCAAAAAATCCACGACCTAGTTTTTTTGAGAATTCAATTCCGACCGTGACACCTTTGGCTGCACAAAGAAATGCATCTTTTTGGCAGATAAACTTGCCTTCGTATTCTGTCAAATCAATTGGAATTATTTTTCCTGGGTACGGCGAAGCAAAACTCACTTTTCGAACGCCAAATGCTTTTTCATTTAAAAATGAAGTCATAAACAAGCTTTCACCTGTTAAAATTCGTTTTCCGGCGGAGAATAATTTACCTAGAATTCCTTTTTCCTGATTGGCGCCATCGCCAAAAATAGTATTCATTTTAATTCCGTCGTCCATCATCATAAAGCTGCCAGCTTCGGCAATGACGGCTTCTTGTGGATCTAATTCAATTTCCACATATTGCATTTCTTCTCCGTAAATGTGATAATCTATTTCGTGTGCTGTCATGGTTTTATTTTTTGATTGCTCTCTATTAGAGATTGAAATATAGATTTTGTTACATTATTTTTTTTGTCTTAGTTTAATTCCCCATTCGTATTCAAAATACGAGACACTTTCGCCTGAAGCGTCAAATCCTTCAGCTGCTAAAGTCAAACTTTGCCCTTCTCCGGTTGCAATAGCTTTGTCGATGGCAGCTTTCACTTTGTCACCGTCATTACAAATAAAACGAATGCGCCCGGTAGCTTTTTTGGTAAATGTTCCAGTTTGAGAACGTACCAGCATAGAAATTTTTTGTCCAGAATTTTCAATTTCCTGAATCACCAATACGCCGGTTGCCAGCTCGGAAGCCATTCCTTGTGTTGCCCAATACAATGATTTAAATGGATTTTTGTTAAACCAATTGTGTTTTACGGTAACAGTTGCTGTTTTTTCAGTGATTTCTTTGAGTCGTACACCAGAAAAAAATGCTGATGGAAGTTTAAATAATAAAAAGGTATTTATTTTGGATGAAGTTAGTTTTTTTGCCATTGATCGTCTTTCACATTAAATTCTAAATGCCAAAATACAAAATTTTACAGGATTTTTAAGAAACGATAAAATTTC
>JBCCLS010000644.1:0-2503 GCA_039026835.1 Bacteroidota bacterium
AATTCAACAAAAGGCAGCTTTTGACAAATAAGTCACTAAACTAACTTAAATAAACACTTAATTTTTAATACCAATTTATATATAAAATGGTATAACTTCTTATAAACAACTTGGCGGCGGACTGTAACAATTGTTTATAAGAAGTTATACCATTTTATATATAAATTGGTATTAAAAATTAAGTGTTTATTTAAGTTAGTTTAGTGACTTATTTGTCAAAAGCTGCCTTTTGTTGAATTAGGGCAGCTTTTTTTGTTATCTTTCTTAACATAACTAAACATTTTATAACCATGAAAAAAAAGAAATTTGAAACTCTTGAATTGCATAAAATAAAAATTAGCAATATTTCTCGACTTCTTGGCGGGAATGGAGACAATGAAGGTGACGGAATAGGAGGTGATGAAGAACCACCAAAACGTTCACTTCATTGCATCACAAGAAGTTGTAGTATGAACGGTATTTGTTAATGAAACTGTGAAAATGAGCTTATAATTAGGTTCATTTTTTGTTTTTTGAAATCGCGTTAAGGATAGGAGCAAGTTACCGTGTAACGCGGATAGCCTGACCGCTTTGCGGGAACGCCCATAACGAATTGTAAATTATAAATTTTAAATTATGAATGTTGAATTATGAATTGAGAAGTTTCATAGGAAAATAACAAATCAACAAACAAACAAATCTACATTAAAGAAGTTGAAGAGTGTATACGTGTAATAGTTTAGAGTTTGAAGCAAGAATGAAGACACAAATTAATTAGCTGTAACAATCTTCAGTAATTCTTCTATACTTGGATTTATCGCTACAATTTTTCCTTGTGTATCTATAAGAAATTGAGCGCCGCCAGCATTGGCAATTCCATACTTTTCCCAGATTTTATTTTGATTTGAAATTTCGACATAACTTTTCCAAGGATAGTTGTATGTAGCTATCGCTTTTTCTGCTTTTACCTTGGTATCAACTCCGCCTACAACACTTATGATTTGTGCATGATTTGAAAGTTTAGCATAGTTTTCTTTTAAAATGCTACTTTTCTGAATACAAGGCGCACACCATGGCGACCACAGATCGATAATGGTGAATTTTTCTTTTGTAAGGACATTTGCTAACTGAGTTTCCCTGTTGTTTTCATCAAAAAGGGTTATGTCAATGTACGGTTGCCTAACTTTGACAGATGTCAATGCGCTGTAGAGGTGCATTGCACGTTCTGTAAGCGGATGATTGGGCTTTGTTCGCGTATAATATGCTTGATAATCTTTCAAAATTTCTGGTGAAATCATCATTTGTGCTGCATTTTTAAGTAAAAAAACATATTCATGCAAGCCCAGAATACTGCGATCTTCAACAAAATACTGATGCTGAAATGACAGTATTTTTTTGTGAAACGAATTTAATTGCTGTCGTGCGTTCTCAAATTCTTTACTGCCTTTTTTATGTTGTTGTAAATTTTGATAAATTTCATTTCCTTTTTTTGAAAACTTCTTTGCAAATACTTCCAAGTATTCTTTTCGCTTTTGGCGTAATGTGTCTCCCGTAACCTTATTTTTAAAGAATTCATTACTTGGGTACAATTCAAATATGATCGTATTGCCATTTGGGAAAAACTCAATACGTTTCCATGCACCTTTCTTGAGTTCGCTTTTGTACACGAGTACATATTGTTCAATGTGTTTGTGCGGCAATGTATAGGTGAATTCTTTGCCGTTTGCCACTGGAATTTCAACGCCACTATATCGAACATCTTCATAGGATTTTGCTACAATCAACGTATCCAAATCTATATGATGTATATATCCTTTCAATTCAGTAGTATTCTGACCTACAGACACAAAGCCCATAAGTATTAGTGTGATCAATAGTATTTTTTTCATGATTATTTTCTTATAAATGGGAGCGATGGTCTATACCTAAAAGGTTTGTTTTTGCTGATTTTTATGGTATTTGATAGGACTGTGATAAAATTATAGAGATACAAAAGTGTCAAAGGTGACGAGAGTACCAACAAGGAAAGAAAGTTCCATTGTAGCGTTCCAAAATATACAATTGATAGAAAAATAAAAATCAGCGAAAAAATGATGGTCCAAGTTATCTGGAAATTCAACATGGATATGCCCAATTCATTTACATTTTTTAGTTTATCTTTTTTCTGAATCCATTTGATGAGCGGAATAATAATACCAAGCAAAGGAAAAACTAAAAACCAAAGCGCGGAAAGATTCATCAATCGCAAATATTCTTGGTCTTCTTGCATTTTCCAGTCAATAATTTCGTCGGGAGAAGTGTCTAAAGCAATTGCCAATCGTTTCAGTGTATCACCTCTTGGAACCGTTTGATCATTCTCTATTCTTTGAATGGTTCTCAGACTCAAACCAGATTCTTCAGCTAACATTTCTTGCGAAAATCCTTTTCTATTTCTCAGTTCTTTGACTCTTGATGCTAAATTCAAATTATTCATTGATTTGGATTACAATTTCGATGTAAAAGTATTTCATTTATACCAGTAATG
>JBCCLS010000645.1:0-2499 GCA_039026835.1 Bacteroidota bacterium
CCGATACAATTAGCAGTCAACTGTTCGGCAACCTATGTGGAAGAATTTTTATCGAAAGAAATAACAACGCAACTTTATGAACAACTTGTTTCTGAATATACTATTGCTGCACAAACTTTAAAAATCAAGCTTGGAGATACTGTTAGTATTGTGGATAACAAAAAAATTATGTTTGTAGATGAAGAATTACATGCAAACAATATTTTTCCAGAAGATGTCTGGGGAAAAGTAGAAATCTGGTCTGATGAATTGCGTGTTATAAAGGAGAAAGTAGAAGCATTTACAGGTTTGGTTTTTGGCGTTTGCGTGTGTATTTATTATCCTGACGGGAATTCGGGCGTAACCTATCATTCCGATTTTCCAGCTTTTGGCGATACTACTACAATTCCGTCACTGAGTATTGGTGCAGAACGTATTTTCTGTTTACGAGAAAAAGAAAGCTTAGAAATACATGAAATACTGCTAAAAGAAGGAAGCATGCTAATTATGGGGGAAAATTCTCAAGAACGCTACGAACACAGTTTGCCTATAGCTCCAAATTGCAAAGAAGGAAGAATTAATCTTACCTTTAGGCAATATGGTTTTCCAAATACATAACTAAATACAAGTCGATTGGACATTAAAGACACCTATAAAACTATTGAAACTCCTTCGGAAGAAGTATTGTTTAAAGACCGAAACAGCAAATTTTTTGGGTATGCATTTCCTATTTCGAATGAAGACGACATCAAGCAACATATAGAAACATTGAAGAAGAGTCATTATTCGGCGCGACATTGGTGTTATGCTTGGCAATTGAGTAAAAGTGAACCGTTTCGTTTTCGTGCCAATGACGATGGAGAACCTTCTAACAGTGCAGGCATGCCCATTTATGGACAAATTCAATCGTTTGACGTGACCAATGTTTTAATTGTGGTGGTGCGTTATTTTGGTGGGACGAAATTGGGTGTTGGCGGATTGATCAACGCATATCGAACAGGAGCGCAATTAGCGCTAGAAGCAGCTGATATTGTAGAAAAGACTATCAATATTGACTATTTGCTCATCTTTGAATACAAAAATATGAACAAAGTCATGCGTGTCATCAAAGAGCGAAATTTGAAGATTATTACGCAAAAACTAGAATTGGATTGTCGCATTACCATTTCGGTTCGTCAAAAAGAAGCAACTCAGATTTTTGAGTTGTTCACCAACATGTATGAGATTGGAATTAAGGAGATTGAATAATTTTAATCTTCATCTTCACCAATCAATCGAATTTCATCCTTCATTGGAAAAACGGTAACCACACGATTGATAATTTTCTTTCGATCTTGTGCCCAGTCTGGATAGGTTTTCCATTCTTCTTTACTTTTAAAAAAAGGTTCAAAAGTTCCAATAGTTATATTAGCATCAATCTGAATCACTTTCCATTGTCCATCAACTTTCTCTGAATAATTAATCTGTTTGTAACTTATCTTTTCAGCTTTCCAACCTTGTGCATTGTATTTGTAATACCTTTTAATTCTTCCCATAAAGATGGAAAACACAAAAATGATAGCCACTAAAATATACATTAACATACTATTGTTGGGATTTAATTTGTCTTATTGAAATGAGATTTACAATTCATTTTTTTTTACGGAGTTCACTAGTATTCTGTAAGTTACTTCCGTTTCTTCCCATACCGTACACTTGGCTCACTAACAAACACTTCTTTTTCAAGGGTTGCCAATTGTTGTTCTTGCATAGAAAGCATGGTACATAGTTTTTCATGAAAATATACTTTGTACCAAAGTGCTGTGGGAAACGCACACACATTTTCGTAAATACGTGCCGAATGAATCATCAACTTTACAATAAACTCATCTTTTGGCGCGCGATGATTGTTAATGATTTGACTCAAAATAACTGGAGTAACACCAATATCTTGAGCAAACACTGCTCTTTTAGAATATATAATTTCTATATATATTTTTAGGAACGATGCAAACGAATCTTGTGACGAAGGAATTGACTGTGCTACAAATGCTTGCATTTTTAATTTTAACTGTAAAAGTTTTGCATGAATAATTTGATCATCTGACAATCTTTTCATGCGACGCAATCGTGCTTCCATCAAAGCAGCAGCTTCTGTAGTATACTCATTATCTGAAAGATACCGACTATCTACACCAAATTCTGGATCTGTATTGTTTGTATGTTTTTTAGTTGTCATGATCAAATGTTTCGATTAAATTCAAAATCTCTGGTATTTCAATACTCAAGGTTACACCTGAAGCCATAAAGTTATATGTATTAATGTAATGTTGTGCAATTTCTGTTTTTGGTCGTAACGAAACACACGCCAATTCTCCATAGTCAAAGATGGCAATTTGAGCAGCAAATGTGATCAAATTACCTGCAATGTTTCTATATTTTTTGTTTTTTCCTTTATTTTCAAAAGATACTGTAAGCAATCGAATATGGACTCGCCACTCTTGAGGAATTCGTTGTAACGAAATAAGTCCTAATATCTCA
>JBCCLS010000646.1:0-2491 GCA_039026835.1 Bacteroidota bacterium
CTTTAAGGATATCGAAAAACTCAAAACATGGCTACACCAAACTACGAATACTATGACACGGGAACTTATTAAATCAATTGTAGGAAATCATCATTATTTAAAAATATTCAATGACGCATTTTAAAGTTTATTTGGTATAATAGTAGTTTTTAAATGTATTGTCTATTTCATTATCTACTTTGCAGAAAGTATCATCTCCTGAAAAGGAATCACAGTGGTATAGCCTTTGGATTCAAAATAAGCGGGTGTAGCATCCGTTCCTGTAGCCAATACAAAATCGCCACCCCAAGCGCCTAAGCTTTTAATTTGGCCAAAATAATCTGAAAACAAACGTTCTTGTACAGGTGTTTCTTGAATGATCTCTCCGATTAACTGTTCGTGTTCTTTCATGAGCAACTCAAAATCGACTAATGAAGTTGTCTTGGTCATTTCTGTAGTGATCGCGTTGATGATCTTCATTTCATTAGTAATCTTGCCTTTTTTTGCAGTATAATTTGCAATGGCATTTCGGCTGTTTTGCTTTTTGTTTAAATGAACAAAGTACAGCTGATCACGAAACGAAGGCGAAAAATCAACTTCCGTTACACTTGGTTGTTGCTGTTCAACTTGATAAATGATTGGCGAATTGTGTTTGGCGCAAGCAATATCGTAACCGCTTCCTGAAAAAGCATTCCACAGCAACGTATACGGATTTACATTGGCCCAAAGCGCAATATTATGAATTAAGGTAGACGAAGAACCCAATCCCCAATCTTGTGGAAAACTCAATGTTGTTTGCACTTCAAAACTAGAATCTCCCGATAAAAACTCAGGATTCAAACGTTTGGCTTCCAAAATTAGATCGTGCAACGTCTGACTTACAGGATCTCGATATGAATTTGAGGAATTAAAAAATGAAATCTCAAACGCATGTTGATACCAAATAATGTCTCTATGATCAAAACTTTTCCACACCACATTAGGTGCATCGTGTTTCGTAGGTTGTTCAATGGGAGTAACCGTGAGCTTTTGTCCGTAGCTTGTGGGAATGGCTAAGGCTTTCGCACCATCAAGTACGACATATTCACCTGAGAGCAATAACTTCCCATTACTGTAAAATTCCATTAGGCATGCTGCGATTTATAAGCTGTAAACGCATTCACCACCGCACTATGCGTCACAGTTTTATCTTTAAAATACGTAACAAAATACGCTTTTTCTGCTTCGGTAGCTTCTAATTGATTCAAAATATTGATCAAATGCATTTTCATGTGCCCTTTTTGAATTCCTGTAGTTACCAACGAGCGTACCGCTGCAAAATTCTGTGCCAATCCTGCAACTGCCACAATTTGCATCAATTCCTTTGCATTGGGTTTTCCTAGCATTTCCAATGCCAATTTCACTAACGGATGCAAAGATGTTAAGCCGCCAACAGTTCCCAAAGACAGTGGAATTTCAATCCAAAAGGTAAAAAATCCATCTTCAACTTTGGCGTGTGTCAGGCTTGTATAGCGTCCGTCTTTGGCGGCGTAGGCATGAATTCCAGCCTCAATCGCTCTAAAATCATTTCCTGTGGCCAATACTACAGCATCAATCCCATTCATAATACCTTTATTGTGCGTCACAGCGCGATAAGGTTCTGTTTTGGCAATATCAATAGCACGCACAAACTTTTCTGCAAACTCGTCTGCATTCACAGTTTCATTTTCTGTTAACGCATCAACAGCGCAACTTACTTCGGCTTTTACAATGCAATTTGGCACATAATTCGACAAAATACTCATCACAATTTGAATGTCCTTCTCTTCGTCTGAAAAAGCTTCAAAGCTAGTAGCGTTCGTTTCAAATGTTTTGGCAAACTGTTCCAAACACGAATTGATGAAATTAGCGCCCATGGAATCTACGGTTTCAAACGTGCAATGTAGCTGAAAATAATGGTTCAGTTCTTTCGTCTTATCACGCAATTCAATAGTGGTAATGCCACCGCCGCGTCTCTCCATATTTTGGGTAATATGTGTTGTAGCAGCAATTAATTCAGGTTTGATGTGTTCAAAATACGCTTGCAATTTTTCTACAGCACCCATATACATAAAATGTACTTGTCCTACTTTTTCTGTACTCAGTACCGTTGCTTTAAATCCACCGCGATCCAACCAAAACTTTGCGGCTTTGCTGGCAGCAGCGACGACCGAACTTTCCTCAATTGCCATCGGAATGGCATACATTTTATCATTGATCAAAAAATTTGGTGCAATGCCCAGTGGGAGATAAAAATTGGTGATTGTGTTTTCAATAAACTCGTCGTGTAGTTTTTGTAGTTTTTCGTCTGAATTCCAATAGGTTTTTAACATGGAAATTACAGCATCACTATCGTGAAAATACGTGTTTGCAAGCCATTCAATCTTTTCTTCTTTGGAAAATTTTGAGAATCCAGCTATGGGAGCAATCATACATCAGGGTTTTGTAGGTACAAAGATACACAATGAAAAAGGAACAAATTCAATCAAAAAGC
>JBCCLS010000647.1:0-2480 GCA_039026835.1 Bacteroidota bacterium
TACATACAATGAGGAAACACATATTGAATCCTACATTGAACAACTTTCCTTTGCGGACGAAATTATCATTGTAGATTCGTTTAGTACGGACAATACGACGGCGCTAGCTAAAAAACACAACGTAACGCTCATTCAACGTACATTTGATGATTTTTCAACCCAAAAAAACTTTGCCATTGACCAAGCTTCGCACGATTGGATTGTCTTTTTTGATTTGGATGAAGAAGTCCCAAAAGCACTTGCTGATGAAATTGTTGCGACTGTCAATTCCAAAAACCCACTGAAAGCCTATCATGTGAAACGCGATTTTCATTTTATGGGCAAACGTATGAAGTACAGCGGTTTTCAGACAGATATTTCCGTGCGATTGTTTCATAAAAAATACTGCCGCTACAACGGAAAACCTGTTCACGAAACCATTGAAACGAACGAAAAAATTGGAAAACTCAAACATGCAGTGGCGCATCAAACCTATAAAAGTTTTGACAATTACAATGAAAAGTTGAGTCACTACAGTCGTTTGCAAGCGGAAGCGTTGTACAAGAAAAATGTGCGTCCCAATGCCTATCATTTTGTCTTTCGACCGATGTATCGCTTTTTGCATCAGTATTTTTTGCGATTGGGAATTTTAGATGGAAAAGAAGGTTTTATTTTATGTTACGTGCATGCGTTTTCCGTGTTTAAACGCTATTTGCAATTGTGGACGATGTACCGAAAAATAGACTAATTTACCATGATGAAACCGAAATTTTACAATGTCTATTTTTAAAAAAAAGATCTATATGAGGTTGCAGGTGGCAGCTAAAAAACAATAAATTTGAACACATGAAAAACGTTTTTTTAGAATCACATAATATCAAGAACCTGCATTTTGGCTTCGGGCAATTCAATTATCATTTGATCAAAGGATTATATGAAGCAGAAATTGACGATTTTAAAATGACGTTGTACGCAAAAGACCTCAGCAAACTCAAAGACGAATTCGGCAACTATTTTGCATATGAAAAGTACCAATCCTTTCGACGGTATCCATTGTTGCGTATTCGTAAAAAATACGATTTATGGCACTCGTTGAATCAAAATATTAAGATTGAACCATACCACGATATTCCATATTTGCTCACAGTTCATGATGTTAATTTTATTGAAGAAGAATCTAGCGACATGAATCATGAACGCAATGTGCGTTTTCGCGAAAAGTTAGCACGTAGCAATGCCATTACATACATTTCCAACTTTGCCAAAGCGTCTACACACAACTATTTTGACGTTCCAAATGTCCCAGAATATGTGATTTACAATGGAAATCCAATTCGAGAGTTGACACTTCCAGAAAATTATCAACCGAAGTTCATCTCCGATAAACCTTACTTATTTAGTATTGGCGAATTTACACCGCGAAAAAATTTTCACACTTTAGTGGAAATGCTAGCAGTTTTACCTGATTTTAATTTAATCCTTTCGGGAAATAACAATACAGCATATGCCACTGGAAAACTGGCAGAAACCATCCAAAAACACAAGCTGCAAGATCGCGTGATCATCACGGGAAAAATTGGAGATACCGACAAACAATATTATCTGCAACACTGCACTGCTTTTGTATTTCCATCACTACGCGAAGGATTTGGCATTCCACCAATTGAAGCCATGCGTTTTGGAAAACCTGTTTTCTTATCCAACAAAACTTCGCTCCCAGAAATCGGAGGCGAGCATGCTTTTTTTTGGGATCATTACGATCCTGAATACATGGCACAAGTATTTACTAACGGAATGCATACGTTTGAAACTCACAAAGAAACCTTTGCAAATGCTTACATTGAGCGCGCAAAAAGCTTTGATTGGAATGCTACAGCTAAAGAATACGAGAACGTATATCGAAGTTTGTTGTAGTTGCTAGGTATTAGATTTTGGGTATTAATTGTTGGCAATTTTACACTTCAAAAATTTTTAACAAATCTCTACGCAACCTTTTTCAAAAGTCAGTATCTATTAAATAGCAATGAAAAAAGTAAAGATGAAAAATAAAATGTAAATGTCTTAATTTTATTTAGTTTTTAAGTAAATACCATTAGTACACTCGTAGTAATGGTATTTTTTTATTTGAGTCCAAAAATAGGCTTCACCCAATTTTCTATTTTGTATTTGGAAAGAATTTCATCATCAATTTCTACATATTCAGAAGTCACAAAATCTGCTGGAATTTCAATAGTATTTTCGTCTACAACTAGAATGTTTTGTGGATGGTAAAAATCGTAGTTGACAATATCTTTGTTCGTAGTAATGAGTTTTTTTCGATGTCCCAAGGCTTCAAAGATTCGGAACGACAAACCAACTTGCTCAGTGCGTTGAATTTCCACAATAATCTTGGCTTTTTGTATCAAATTTGAAACTTCCTGAATAGATTTTTGTGTCGTGATGATGTCCACATAATCCGCAGGCATTTCACTGCCATTGTACAATTGGACGTACAACATTCA
>JBCCLS010000648.1:0-2476 GCA_039026835.1 Bacteroidota bacterium
AAAACACAAATCTTGGCACCATTTCAGTCACCAATAATGAAGAATTGGACGCAGTTACGGTAGAAGCCAAGAAGAAAATGATTGAGCGCAAAATTGATCGTGTGGTATTTAATGTGGAAAATTCTACGCAATCATCACAAGGAGATGTGTTTGAATTATTGCGTGTTGCGCCAGGACTTCGAGTACAAAATAACAACATTGCCATGATTGGGAAGGCGCAAGTGACTGTGATGATTAACGATAAAATATTGCAATTAGGAAATGATGAATTGGTCAACTTTTTAAAAACAATCGCTTCCGAAGATGTGCAATCTATTGAAGTAATTACCACACCACCAGCAAAATATGATGCTGTCGGAAACAGTGGTTTGGTCAACATTGTATTAAAGAAAGCCAAAAAAGATTCTTGGAATGCGCAACTTCGTTCGTATTACCGTCAACAACGATATGCAAACGGTTCTTTTGGAGGAAATTTCAATTACAATAAAAATGATTTTAGTATTGCTGCTTCGGCGAATTACAGAGCAGGAGATTACTACCAAGAACAAGATGATAAGGCATTTTTTCCTGATGGATTGTGGCAAACCATTTCACCGTTTCGTTCGAAAACAGATGGTTACAACGCACGCATTGACTTAAATTATCAAATTTCTTCCAAATGGTCTATGGGAGCGCAGTATTTGTTTAATAAAACAGATTATTTAATGACTGATGATCCGTTTACGCCTGTTTTTGATAATGATACAGGCGAAATTATTCGTTCGCTACAATCGGTTGGAGTTGCGGATATGGTTCCTGAAATTCACTCGTTCAATTACAACAACGAAATTGAGTTGGATACTTTGGGCAGAAATATGAGTATCAATTTGGATTATTTTACCTATGAAAATCCAGATACCAAAACGTACGAAGGTGTTTCTACCATTACCAATCCGTTCTCAGAACAGTTTTATAGAGGAATTAACACCAACGATCAAGCGGTGCAGAATTTTTCTGTAAAAGTTGATTTTGAAATGCCAACCAAATGGGCAAATATGGATTTTGGAGCCAAATACACTAGATCTACCTCACAAAATGATATATTTTTCTTCAACAGTGGATTGGTAAATGCGCCAGTGGTCAACTTACCAATTGATCAAAATGATTTTGATTATGATGAAGACATTCAAGCTGTATATGCCTCTGCAAACAAAAACTTTGGAGAAAAATGGAGCGCTAAAGTCGGACTGCGTTTGGAAGCAACACAAACCAATTCGTCTTCAAACAATTTAGGATTGGATTTTGATAACGATTATACAAAGTTATTCCCAACAATTTATTTGTCGTACAACGCAACAGAAAACTCTAACTTTTCTATAAATTATAGCAAACGAATCCAGCGTCCGACGTTCTTTCAGTTAAATCCAAACTTATATTTCATCAATCCGTTTCAAACCATAGAAGGAAATGCGTTTTTGCAACCGTCGTTTGTAGATAACATTCAATTTTCACATAACTACAAAAACTTAACGTCTACCTTTTATTACTTACGTATAGATGATTCATTCGGGCAAGTGCCACTTCCAGATTCCAATACCAATATCATTCGTTTTACCAATGAAAATTATGTAAATACAGAGCGTTTTGGAATCTACGAAAACTACTATTTCAACAAATATTCTTGGTGGTCAAGCAACAATAATTTTGTAGTGAACTATACCATTTCAACATTTGATTTAGAGCAAGAAGAAGAAGATCAAAAAGGGTTCAACGCGAACTTTTCTACCTATAATGATTTTACGTTGAACTCTGATAAAACTTTGTTCTTCGGACTTAACTATTGGTATGCGTTTCCTGGAATTAATGGAATCTTTGATACAAAATCGGCAAGTTCGTTATCCATGTCACTACAATATTTAATGTTAGATAAAAATCTGAACATTACGCTACGTGCCAATGATATCTTTAAAACCTCTGCCGATCGAACAGAAGCAACTGTGAACAACGTATTTCAAACAGCCCGTTATTACTATGACAACAGATCCATACAATTATCTGTGAGTTATAAATTTGGTAATAAAGATATCAGTGCAAAACGACACTCCACAGGAAACGAGGACGAAAGAGAGCGCACAGGAAACTAACATACATCACTTTATTAATTGGTTTTTAATGTATGAAGGAATTACTTCAAAAATTAAATACACTTCAAATAGTTGTAACGCTTAACGGCGACAGTTTGGACATCAAGGCACCGAAAGGCGCCATGACAAAAGAACTGTTTATGGAACTTAAAGCGCACAAAGAAGCGCTGATTGCATTTTTAAAAGCATATCAAGTTACTAACACCATTTCCAAAGCAGAAAAAAAGGAAGCCTATATACTTTCCTCAGCGCAATATCGTATTTGGATATTGCAAGAATTGGAAAAAAATAATACAGCGTACAATATGGCGAGCGCATTCTCAATTGAAGGTCTGCTTGATAGTACACTTTTG
>JBCCLS010000649.1:0-2476 GCA_039026835.1 Bacteroidota bacterium
GTAGTATTGAGATTGTTTGAAATATGAAATTCGTGGCAATCTCATTCTTCAAATACTATAACTGCTCTCCGATAATGAGATTGCTTCGTCGCTAGGCTCCTCGCAATGACGTAATTAACGTGAGCAGTTATAGTATTTGAAGAATGAGATTGCCACGAATTTCATATTTCAAACAATCTCAATACTACTATCTCAATTCTCAGTACTTTCTCGAAGACTTTCCCCAAAAGCTTCAGGCGTAATGGCATCTTTGACGTCAAAGTCACCAATTTTTGTACGACGCAAAGCAGATAAATGTGCGCCAGAATGCAATGCTTTTCCAAAATCGTGCGCTAATGAACGAATGTAGGTGCCTTTGCTACACACCACACGAAACTCAATTTCAGGCAACTCAATACGTGTGATTTCAAATTCGTGAATGGTAATTTTTCTTGTGGGAATATCTACAGCTTCACCTGCGCGTGCCAATTCATACAAGCGTTTCCCATCTTTCTTTAACGCAGAAAAAATAGGTGGTTTTTGATCAATTTCTCCTAAAAATTGCTGTGTAGCTTTATGAATCAATTCATCGGTAATGTGTGCTGTTGGAAAAGTTTCATTAATGTCACTTTCCAAATCATACGAAGGTGTTGTGCCGCCGACGGTAATGGTTCCTGTATATTCTTTGACTTGTCCCTGAAATGTTGCTATTTTCTTTGTGTTTTTGCCTACACAAATGACCAACAAACCTGTGGCTAACGGATCTAGTGTTCCCGCATGTCCAACTTTTAGTTTTTTGACTTTAAAAGTAGATTTTAACGCCCATTTTACTTTGTTTACTGCTTGAAACGAAGACCAAGTCAACGGTTTATCAATCAGTAAGGTTTGTCCGGCTTGATAGTCTTCCAATGTTTTCATATCAGGCAAAAGTTTGGTAAGCAACATATCCAACCGCGATCAATCCGACGAGCAAACAGTATATAGAGAAATAGGTAAGTTTGCTTCTTTTTACCAAATTGATCATCCATGTACAGGCAAATAATCCAGCGACAAACGCTGCGGCAAATCCGATAGAAAGTGGTGCTAATTGTTCACTTTTAAATTCAATCTTCCCTGTAAAAATATCTTTTGCAATTTTTCCGAAAATTAGTGGAACGACCATCAAGAATGAAAAACGTGCCGCTTTGGTTTTATCATTTCCAAGCAATACCGACGTAGAAATCGTGGCTCCCGAGCGCGATACGCCTGGAAGAATAGCAATAGCTTGCGCAATACCAATGACAATTGCATTGGAATAACTTACTTTTTTATGAGTGTTTTTGGCTTTATCTGCAAAATAGAGCAGTATGGCTGTAATGATCAACATGCAACCGACTAACAGCAGATTTCCATCAAAAAGAGCTTCTAGTTCGTCTTCTAAAAAATATCCCACCAATGCAGCAGGTATCATAGAAATGATCACTTTCACAGCAAATTTGCATTCTTCATTCCATTCAAATTGAAAAATACCTTTTACCAATTCTAAAATATCTTTTCGGAAAATGACAATAGTACTGAGTGCAGTAGCAAAGTGTAGTACAACGGTGAAGAGTATATTTTCTTCAATTTCGACGCCTAAAACTACCTTTCCCAACTCAATATGTCCACTAGAAGAAACTGGGAGAAACTCCGTTAATCCTTGAATAATTCCAAGGATAATAGCATTGATAACGTCCATGAATTAGGAATCTGAATTCGGATTCAACAAAATGGCGTACACTTCTATGGCAAATCCGATAATAACGACCATCGGAGCAATGTGTATTCTGCGTGTACTAAAAATTTCTTCATTGAATACGTTGGGATCGTCACTTCCGCCGCCAGCCATCAAAATAAAGCCTAAAGCGATTACTGCCAAACCAATAAACATGAACATGTAGTTTTTCTTTCCAAATACAAAGCCCGGTTGTGGAGATGTATTCTTTTTCTTTGGAAGTGATGTTTGTGATACTACTTCATTTATGGGTGTAGACACAACTTCCTTTACTTGTTTTTGAGGAATATTTTTTCCCTTTTTACGGTTGCTTTTCGACTTTTTATTTTTCATGTATGCTCAAGTTTACAAATGCCAACCGAAAGCACATACTAATTCATATAGATTACAATTCACTGTATACAACAGTGGTACCTTTTTCCATTTTAGTAATATGCGGAACGATTCCGTCAGGATTGACAACTGTCCATCGGTTCGGGCAATACAAAGTAACGGTTTTATTTAAAACTTTTGAACTTAATTGCGCTAAATTTATGCCTTTCTCCAAGCCGCGGTCAATGAAGTAATAATGGCTGTCGTTTTCCAATCGGATTTGGATGTCGTTTGCTTTTCCTTCTTTAATAGAAACTATTTTTCCAGAAATGAGTACACAATCTTCCGATTTTACCGTAGTCACTGGCTTGAACGAATATGCTAAAAATACAACGAATGCTATGCCTAAAAATATAAATGTGAATCTTTTCA
>JBCCLS010000650.1:0-2463 GCA_039026835.1 Bacteroidota bacterium
CAAGATTTAAATATCATCGATTTCCAATTCAAAAACCCAGAAGATTTGTTAGCAATCGAAACGAAATAGATTCTAATGTATTAATTTGATAATTTGAAAATGTACTAATTGGGCAGTTTTTTCATATAAAATTAGAATATACAACGGCCACTTAGTATCAAAAAGAATGAAGACCTTTAATCATTCAATCTTTCAATCAAGTGAAGCGCAAAAAAAAGTCTAACAGCGAAGCCGTCCAAATTCTAACAGCGAAGCGCTCTAAATTCTAACAGCAAAGCGATCTAAAAAAATCACCCGTGCATCGTTTCCTTTGTTCCCAAATCTTTCATGATTTCTGCTTCATATTCGAGCAATGCTTGCCATTTTTGATCAACTTCAGCGCGTTCTCCGTATTTTCTGGCAAAGCCTAAAAACATGGTGTAATGATTAGCTTCACTTTTCATTAAATTTCGGTAAAACGTAGCCAATTCTTGATCTTGTATATGTTCAGATAGCAACTTAAATCGTTCACAACTTCTTGCTTCAATCAATGCTGCATACAACAATCTGTGAATCATTTGCGTAGTTCTGCTGCCACCTTTTGGAAAAAATTGTACCAACTTGATGACGTATTCATCTTTGCGATCGCGTCCCAATTTCCAACCTCTGGCAAGAATTTTTTCGTGCACCATTTTAAAGTGACTCATCTCTTCTTTGACCAACGCAATCATTGCTTCAACCAATTCTGAATATTCTGGGAAACTCACAATAAAAGAAATAGCACTACTTGCGGCTTTTTGCTCACAAAAGGCATGATCAGTTAAAATTTCTTCAATATTCTTTTCTGCAATATTCACCCAACGCGGGTCAGTTGGTAATTTAAGTCCTAACATCATATCTCAATTAAATTTCTAGGTCAAAATCTTTTCGTAACTGCTCTACAAGCGGATTGATTTCTTTTAATTTTTCGTATTTATCACGCGTCGTAAACGCATATTTTTTTTCAGTCAATTCGTTGACGGTAATCTCCAATGAAACATCATAATTATTCAATTCAGAGCGTAAAAATTCCAACAACGGATATTGAGCACGTTCAATTTCGACACGCATTGTATCATTCGGCAACTCAATGCAAATGATGGTTTCGTTTTTCAGTTTTGGAACATCGGTCGATAGGAGCGAAGCCATAATTTTTTCTCCTTTTTTGGAAATTTTTTCCACATAAGCATTCCAAACATTCAACATGCGTGCTTCTGTAAAGGCATCTTTTGGTAATTCCTTCTGATCGACAACCTTACTTTGCTGTTTCTTCAAATGTTCTTGCTTGGTTTTGATGCTAGAGAGTGACAATCCTGAAACCCTGTTTTTCATCATTGAGATGTCAATTTTAGGTTTTGGTGGCGGCGTGACTTTTAGCGCTTCTTTTTCTTGTATCACTTCCGTAGATGGTTTCTCAGTGACGGTTGTTGCAGTATCCGGAAGCGTGGCCGTTGTTGACGCTGCTGGTACCTGCGCATTTGAAACGTTGGAAACGGTGCCTTGAGAAGTTTTTGGATTCTTTTTAGAAAAAGACAGGAAAAAAGTAGCCGGAATTATGAACCGATTGCTATTTTTTTTTTCTCCATCGTAATTGATAGAGGCAAGTTGCATCAGGCATAATTCAACTAACAATCGTTGATTGCGACTGGTTTTATACTTTAAATCACAATCATTTGCCAATTCAATTCCTTTCATCAAAAATTGCTGTGACGTTTGTTGTGATTGCTCCAAATACTTTTGCTTGGTTTGATCACCAACTTCTAGCAGCGCAATCGTCGCTTGATTTTTACAAACCAATAAATCTCTAAAATGCGACGCGATTCCTGCAATAAAATGATGTCCGTCAAATCCTTTAGACAAGGTTTCATTGAAATCAACCAATAATTGTGGAATGTTGTTATGTAACATCAAATCAGTAGCTGTAAAGTAGATTTCGTAATCGAGCACGTTAAGGTTTTCAGTAACCGCTTGGCGCGTTAATTGTTTTCCAGAAAAGCTTACCACTCTATCAAAAATAGACAAGGCATCACGCATGGCACCATCCGCTTTTTGCGCAATAATGTGTAATGCATCATCATCTGCTTCCACACCTTGATTTTCGGCAATATATTTTAAATATTCTTTGGCATCTTTTACGCCAATTCGTTTAAAATCGAAAATTTGGCATCGCGATAAAATGGTTGGAATAATTTTGTGCTTTTCGGTCGTCGCCAAAATAAAAATGGCGTGTTTTGGCGGTTCTTCTAAGGTTTTTAAAAACGCATTAAAAGCGGCCTGCGACAACATGTGTACCTCGTCAATAATATACACTTTGTATTTTCCCACTTGTGGTGGAATGCGTACCTGTTCAATCAAGCTTCGGATGTCATCTACAGAATTGTTTGAAGCAGCATCCAATTCAAAAATATTAAAGGCAAAATCTTCATCCGGATTTTCCGTACCATC
>JBCCLS010000651.1:0-2459 GCA_039026835.1 Bacteroidota bacterium
AGTATTTGATAAAAGTTTAACGTACACAAAAGCTGTTTTGCTATAATTTATGAAGAGACAAAGGCGACATACAATTTTATTTATGCTTACTTGCGTAAGTATTGGCGTGCTGCTTTTGGTTCTCTATGTAAATAAAGGTATTGCCGATACAAATACAATTCAGACACAAGAGACATTTACCACAAATGAATTGTTGTCTAAATTTGAAACTCAACAGGAAAAATTAGCCGGTTTCATTGAGAAAGCTATAGAGATTGAAGGTGAAATTAAAGAAATTACCTTTCAAGATGGAAAATATAGTCTGATTTTAAAAGGCAACTCAGATATTAGCTATATCTTGTGCGAAATGCAATCCAATCAAAATGATGCTGTGTTGAAACTAAGCACAGGACAGGATATTAAGTTAAAAGGAATTTTAAAAGGATTTCTCTTGGATGTCATCCTTTTGCATTGTGTAATTATTTAAGTAGCATTGAATGAATAAATTTTTACTTGTAGTATTTTTTAGTATGTGTACCAGCACAACTGTCTTTTCTCAAAACGCTGAATTTATTGAACGACAAGGGCAGGTTACTTTTTTCTCCTACACTTCTGTAGAAAACATCCAAGCCACCAATAATCAGGTGTTGAGTCTTTTTAATCCGAACACACAAGAAGTTGCTGTGAGCATTTTAATGCGGGCATTTGTGTTTAAAAAATCATTGATGCACGAGCATTTTAATGAAAGTTATATTGAATCTGATTTATATCCAAAGGCAACTTTTAACGGAAAAATTTCTGATTTTACGATCGCTGATACAGCGCCACAAACACGGATTATTAAGGGCGATTTTACTCTAAAAGATCGCACCAAACCTATTGAAGTAAAAGCAACCATTACCAAAACCAACGAAGGGTATACTATTGAAGGAACTTTGGATATTATGATTGATGATTACAATATTAAAGTACCGCCGTTATTATCACCCAATATTTCAAAGAAGATAGAAGTCACGTTTAACTTTACCTATGCATCGTATGAAAAGTAATTTTTTAGTTCTCGTATTTTTGGTCAGTTTTTCGCCTTTTGTTGCGGCGCAGAGTCTGTTGGATAAACTCAATAATGAGCCGCAAACAACAGATAATTTTACCATGTCTACATTTAAAGCAACACGAATTTCTATTGGACATTCGGTTGAGACACGCAAAAAGAATACTCTTGAATTTTCGCTGATGACGCGCTATTGGAATACGGAAAGTTCTACAGGACAATCATTTATTGCGGATAGAATGAGCGCTAGAGTAGGAATTGACTATGGAATTTCAGATCGTTTTACCATCGGTGTAGGATTTGGTTTTGGAAACCCAAATGGCATTGCAGATACTTTTATAAAATACAGACTTTTACGTCAGACAGATGATAACAGGAATCCATTTAGCATTTCACTGTTACAAACCGCAACGTACAGAACACAACGTTTAAACGGAATTATTTTTCGAGGAACCACAACTGATAAATTGGCGTTTACCACACAAGCGTTGATTGCGCGAAAGTTTACTAGAGATTTGTCATTGCAAATTGCGCCTACTTTTATTCACAGAGGTTCATCGCGTTCTCCTTTAGACGATCACAATCATTTTGCCATGGGTTTTGGTGTGCGATATAAACTGAGTTATCACGTATCTTTAGTTTCAGAATATTACTATCTAGCCAACGAATTAGAATCCAGAAAAACCTACGGAGCCTTTGCATTAGGAGCCAATTGGGAAGTGGGAAGTATGCTGCTACAATTCAAAATGACCAACAATCCGATGTTTAATGAAGATACCTTTATTACACAAACCTTCAACAACTTCAACTTTGATGATGGTAATTTCTTCTTTGGTTTTCATGCAACCTATCATTTGCAGTTGTAACGAATAGTGATTTTATACAATGCGCATTGTTAAAACAAGTTCAGAAACGCTATGATTTTATTTGCTTAATAAATTTTCAATCGGAATATTGTTTTGAATGAGTTCAATAGCTCTTGTGACTTTCCAAGGAGTTTTGGTATTTATTTTTACTTCAATCTGACTGATAGCCACAACAGTGTCATACGTATCTAAATCTGTAGCCAACACAGGAACTTTATTGGTTTTTAAATAATCGTCACCTACGTCAAGGTCTATAAATTCATTGCCAGGTTTGTTGTATCCTGTAATAATAACACCACTTAGCGGACAACGATCTACATTTTTCTTTTTAGCTTCTTCTTTGATTTTTTCAATTTTTCGCGAAAGATTTTTATAGGATACAATCAACAGTAAATTTTGAAAATAAGTAAATTCATCTATTTCTAATGTGGAGCCCGCAAGAATGTCTTCTACTTGATTATTCATGCGTGTTTCATTTAACAAGATCATTCCGCCAACAGCATTTTTTACCGTTCCGATAAGCGGAAATGAGAGCGCTTTGTCATACGGTAAAGCTCCTAAAA
>JBCCLS010000652.1:0-2458 GCA_039026835.1 Bacteroidota bacterium
AAACTTCTCAATACTCAATACTAATAGCTCAATACTAATCAAACCTACTTTTACATTTTACATTTTGCGGTTTTACATTTTATATTTTTTCTCTTTGATGTTGAATGCTGAATGGTGAATTTTGAATTGTTCTTTGAAATTTCTCAATACTCAATACTAATAGCTCAATACCTTATTAAACCTACTTTTTCATTTTAATTGCATGTCATCAATTGTTTTCAAAATCATAAATCCAAAATCAACAATTGTACCTCTACAATCAAAAAAGGCTCCACTACTATGATTGCGTAATGAAGCCTTTTTCTAGTTATGAATTATATTATATTGTTTTGTTACGCTTTCTTTCTACTTCCGTTAGGTAAATTTTTCGGAGACGTAAATGACTTGGCGTGACTTCTACATATTCGTCTTTTTGAATGTATTCGAGTGCTTCTTCTAGTGAAAATTTGATTGCAGGAACAATTTTAGCTTTATCATCTGCTCCAGCAGAACGTACATTGGACAACTTTTTTGTTTTTGTCACATTGACGGTCATATCATCACCACGAGAATTTTCACCGATGACTTGTCCTTCATAGATTTCTTCTCCCGGATCTACAAAGAATTTTCCACGTTCTTGCAATTTGTCAATCGAATATGGAATTGCTGTTCCTTTTTCCATAGAGACCAACGATCCATTTTGACGCTCTGGAATTCCACCACGAACTGGCTGATATTCTTTAAATCTATGCGCCATGATTGCTTCTCCAGCAGTTGCTGTTAGTAATTGATTACGCAAACCGATGATTCCTCTGGACGGAATTAAAAATTCGCAAATCATTCGATCGCCTTTGGCTTCCATGCTGAGTAAGTCACCTTTGCGAAGCGTTACCATTTCTACCGCTTTTCCAGACACATGTTCTGGCAAGTCAATGGTTAACTCCTCAATTGGTTCACATTTGGCGCCGTCAATTTCTTTGATGATCACTTGTGGTTGTCCAATTTGCAATTCGTAACCTTCTCTTCGCATCGTTTCAATCAATACGGATAAGTGCAATACACCGCGTCCAAAAACTAAGAATTTATCAGCGCTCTCAGTTTCTTCTACTCGAAGTGCTAGGTTTTTCTCCAATTCCTTTGTCAAACGATCTTTAATATGACGTGAAGTAACATATTTTCCGTCTTTTCCAAAGAAAGGAGAATCGTTGATCGTAAATAACATACTCATTGTTGGCTCGTCGATAGCGATGGTTTTCAATCCTTCCGGATTTTCCAAATCGGCAATCGTATCTCCGATTTCAAATCCTTCCAAACCAACAATCGCACAAATATCACCAACCTGAACTTCTGTTACTTTTTTTCTTCCCAAACCTTCAAAGGTGTGCAATTCTTTGATTCTTGACTTAATAACCGTTTTATCACGCTTTACTAAGGAAACTTGCATGCCTTCTTTCAGCATTCCACGTTGCAAACGCCCAATCGCAATTCGTCCAGTAAATGACGAATAATCTAGTGAGGTAATCAACATTTGTGTGCTTCCCGTTTCAAATTCTGGCGATGGAATATGCTCCATGACCATGTCTAGTAACGGTTCAATAGAACTGGTTGGTTTTTGCCAGTCGTCTGACATCCAGTTTTGTTTGGCTGAACCATATACCACAGGAAAATCTAATTGCCATTCTTCTGCACCCAATTCAAACATGAGGTCAAATACCTTTTCATATACTTCTTCTGGCGTACAGTTTTCTTTATCTACTTTATTGACAACCACACAAGGTTTCAATCCTAAATCAATAGCTTTTTGGAGTACAAAACGTGTTTGTGGCATCGGACCTTCAAACGCATCTACAAGTAATAAAACACCGTCTGCCATGTTTAATACTCGTTCTACTTCTCCACCAAAATCGGCGTGACCAGGCGTATCAATGATATTGATTTTGGTGCTTTTGTAGTTTACTGATACATTTTTTGAAGTAATTGTAATACCGCGCTCACGTTCTAAGTCATTGTTATCCAGAATTAAATCTCCTGTATTTTCATTTTCACGAAACAACTGACAGTGATACATGATTTTATCAACCAAAGTTGTTTTACCATGATCTACGTGCGCAATTATTGCAATGTTTTTAATTGAAGCCATTTACCGCTGATTTTAAAGCGTGCAAAGGTACTGTTTATTTCCTAGAGAAAAGAATTTTACCTGCTTTTTTAGATTAAATTACTGTTAATTAGCTTTTTAAGAGGTTTTTTTATGAAAATTCATCCATTAGACTTATTTGTACGTTTTCAAGTTACAATGTCTATTGTATTTCCATAATTGTTTGATTATGAAATGTTTTAATTTTAATCTATAACCAAAAATCATCTTACCATGTTAAAAAATATTTTAAAAATTGATGGCATTTCACTAGTAAACAAAAAAGAGCAAAAGCGTATTACAGGTGGAAATCCTTGTGGCAATTATTCAGGACCTTTTTGT
>JBCCLS010000653.1:0-2458 GCA_039026835.1 Bacteroidota bacterium
AAACAGAAGGTATCTGAATTCTTCTTCTCTATGTCTCAATAATTCTTCTATCTGACCAATTTCAGGCTGCTTTTTTAATTGTAAGGAGTTATTATAAATATCATCTACAAGTTTTCTTGTGATAATAATCGGACGTGAGTTCGATATAACTTTTTCTTTATGTGTTTAATTATGAGTAAATTATACTGTATGTCAAATCGAGCGCAGTCGAGATTCCTTTAAAAACATTAATTCCTAGCTGTTCTCGACTGCGCTCGAACTGACAATTGATTATTTTTCAGCGAATTATAAACTATAATTGTGATTCCTTAAGTCGAACTCACGTTAATCGAAGATTTGTTGAAGTTCTTTAATAGCAAATTCAGTCCAGAATGATCTTAATTCCATGTATTTATTATGGATTTTAATTTGCCATCTTGTGTGACTTTTCCATTTTTAGAGTCTTCTATAGATTGATTGATTCTTGAATTGTACTCTTCAATTGTAAATGGCTTTATTTTTTCTCCTGAGCCATCATTTTCTATTTTTAAAATATGTTTAAGCTGTGATAAGACTTCCTCACTTTGTATTTTGAGAAATTCTTGAACGAATTTTATTTTTCTAGTCTGTAAATTCATTATTGACTCTTTACTTAAATGTACGAAATTTGGAATAAATCACTCAACCTTCTTCCGCTTCCCATACAATTGCACCATAAATTTTCCCAAAAGAAAATATGAAACCAAGATGGTTAAGCCTCCTACTAAAAATCCATTGTCTAATAAGGTTTCATAGCCATAGGTATACGTATATAAAAGCAAACCAATGACAAACTGAATAATTCCATATAAAATGTTTCCTTTGGCGCTGTAGCCAAACATTCCAAGAAAATGTGTGTTGGTCAATCCAAATACCAAATGCGGCATGGCATTCATAAATAATGCACCAATAACGAAATCTATAAAAGACATACTAAAGACAATTTTTTTGCAAAGTTACGCGAACTAATACGGTGTTGTATTGAATTTATTTTTCTTTTAACATTTGTTCTTTCTTTATAAAGATCGCTATTCCTTCAGTAAAGCTTCCAAATGTTCTATGACTGCTACATATTTTTCATCATACAATTTTGCTATGAAAGCAGGATTTTCCTTCCGGTAAACTGCCAACATACGACTTCCCGTATTTTTGGAGTGTGTGGCATTGGCAATACGATCGCAAAGCTTTATAAACGTGGCATACGGAGTATTTCGGATACCAGCATAGTACTTTTCACCAGCACGTTCTTGGCGCGTGCGTCCTTTATCATTAGTTAGTGCAAAGGCAAGTTCGGCAATGTCTTCATTCAAGGCTTTTTTGACATCGTTGTAAGTTTCGCGTGCATCTTCAATAACATCATGTACCCAACAACCTGCCAATACATTTTGCTGTTCATCTTCAGGAATGAGATGTATAAATTGTTGCGCAGCATGTACAACCATTTGTAAGTGAAATTCATACGGATACTGGTCATAGAAGTGGTTTGCTTCACGATGTTTTTCTATAGCATAACGTTGGGCTTTTTCAGCAATTGTGAGGGTTTCCATAGACTAAATTTCAGTCTAAAGTAGTAAATAATACATTCAAACCCATACAAACACAACGTAGTTTTTTCAAAATTTAAATCAAAAAAAAGCCATCAATTTCTTGATAGCTTTCTATAGTATGAAGTGATGAAAATTTATTCCTCACTATCTGCTTCTGTCTTTTTCTTTTTTGCCTTCTTATAGATTGGAATGGAATAACTAATTGTGTAATTAAATCCTGCGCCGACATTGTTATCAGTAGTTACTTTATTGAAGCCTGGAATAAAGAGATTCTGGAAGTTTTCAGGTTCTTTGGTGCTTAACAATCGATTTAAACGCAGACTAAATCCCATGTATATATTGTTAAATACTTCTACTTTAATACCCGCAATTACTTCTATCCATTGTCCATTCAAGCTAGAAAATTCAGTGCCAGGTTCTTGCGTTAGTATACTTTCACCTTCGGTATGTTGGTTGGTTTGATAAATGGTGTAGCGATTCAATGTTTGTTTGTGTGTACTGTATCCGTAGCGCATTCCCACAATAATGGCATTTCGCATTCCAAACCAGTTTTCATACGCATTAAAATCAAAACCTAATTTGATAAAACTTCCTTCCGTAGTAAAGTTGAGTTGTGTTTCGTCGACAGTTTTCCGCTCATTTCCTAATTCAGCAGCAACGTAAAACTTTTTGGAAATTCTGAAATCAGCAGCAATTTCAAACCCTCGATAATCATCTTCTAACGCCATACGAAGTGGTTTGCTGAGGTCAATTCCAACTCGTAGCGGAAAAGTTTCTAACGTTGGTAATGTATCATTGGCAATTGAAGTTGCTGCATCTTGTGCCAAACTGACGCTACAGACAAAAATAGCAAGGAGACTAGTGATATATTTTAACATGTGTAACGGTTTCAT
>JBCCLS010000654.1:0-2457 GCA_039026835.1 Bacteroidota bacterium
CTAACATCTCACTACTAAAACTTAAAACCCAATACCTAACACCTAAATAGCCAACGCATACTTCGGTTGATCATTCTCATAATCAAAGAGTTTAGAATAATCCATAATGTTAGAAATGCCTTCGAGTTTGCAGAGATATGCGATGACTGCCGAAAGTCCATTGAAGAGGATTTCTTTGTCTCTCGGATTGTCTGGACGTTTGTGTTTGTGGTGGAAAGGAAGTTGATAACCACAAGCTTCTAGAAAAACGGCTTCTATATTGAGAATTTCTAACGGTGTATAACCGCCAAATTTACGCCCAAAACCTTGATTGACTCTTCCGACATAATTTAGTTGTAACGAACCGTGATCGTCTGAGAGATGTTTCCAGCTATCGGTATTGTCCAGAATATTTCCAACAGCACATTGCTTACAGCATTCGGGATTGATAGTGTTGTTATGAAATGCTTCATACAATTTTCTAATCGCGTCTTCGAATCGTTTTGAAATTATCATATCACCAGTTTTTCTTTACTAATAATCAAGATTTATACACAAATTATTTACTTTGTAAGATACAAAAAAGTGAAAAAATAAATTGTTAAGAAATGTTCAGGAAGACTTTAATTGGAATGAATCTAAATAAATTATTCCTCTTTTACAATAATCATCGTCGCTTTGATACCTGTGGTGAGATTCCATTCGTTGGCAGAGATAAGATCGCCTTTGTCATCATACACGCGGAATTCGGCAGTATTCGGTCCAGAAGAACCTTGATTTAACGCCTGAAAGTCTATTTTGTTAAATCCTTTGGTGAGTGTAATGTCTAGCTTTTTATACGCGGCTGTCAATAAAATATTTTCAATCACTACCACATCATTGATGTATACACGCACACGATCGCCATCGACAAACTCATGATCGCGACATACAATTTGCACAAATTTTCCGTTGCTTTTAAAATCGCCCAAGTATTGCTCTACTTTGTATTCGGGTTTGATTTCTTTGTCTTTTTTGTTGAGTTTGCGTTCAAATTCTTTGTTTCGCGTTACATATTGTTCGCCACCCGTAAAGTTGATTTCTTTTTCTTCTTTTAAAGAAGCACGATTCGATTTTGGTAATTGAATTAAGCTAGAACGTTTATTCACCAACAAACTTGGAGTTTTAAATTCCATAATTTGCGGTGTATTTTCCTTGGGTTTTAACGGTTCTTTTGCTTTTGGAAATGGCAATTTGATTCTGCCTTTCGTAATATCAGCATCCGTCGTTTTGACTTTCGTAGTATCTTTTTGCGCATGCATGGTGAACACACCTAAAAGCATGCAGATAAATGCGATACGAAACTTTGATTTTAGTAGATTCACGGACACAATTGCTGATTTCTTATCTAACGTTGATACGCAATACAATATTACGCATTTTTTTAGTTAGTTATTTGCTTGTTAACACACAATTATCATTCCAGTTTTAAAAGATTAGTCCCATTGAATTTCAGCAAGTTCTAAATGCACAATTTTTTTGATTCCTAAATTGATGTGCTTTCGCTTCCAAAATCCACTGTTGGGATGGTGTACTTGGTACTCTACATCGATGACACGCGACAACTCCTGCGAGATGATTCCTTTAAAAGCGCGTGTACTTCCGTTGATGTAATACTCAAATTTGTGTTGTTTCAGGTAGTTCATAAAATCATTTCGATATTTGAGATTGATCCAACCATAAAACCAAAAATTCAATCGAGTTTGATTGCTTCCCGTTTTCCCTAGTAAGTAATGCAATGAGGTTTGATACGGCACTAAGGTGTAAAATGTGACTTCAAAATGAGTCGTTGCTTCGGTTGAAATTTGCTGCATCAATTCAATAAAACCTGTTTTAAAACTCTGAAAATATCCAGCTAGTGGATTCATCGCTCTGAAATCATTCTTATAATCAAATTCATTCTTATCAGGCGCTTCTACAGTAAAAAGAACTTTGGTGTAGTCTATATCTTCAGAAGGTTCAGCTTGTGGTTTTCCATCTTCAATCCAAAATGTCCATGGTTTGACTAAGTGTGGCATTCGAAAAAAGCGATCTTTTATAATGACAAAATCATTTTGCACATCAAAAAACTCTTCATTTTCGTTCGCAATCAGTTTAAAATCATCTACTCTCAGACTTGTAACACGTTTACTTTTTCGGTTGTATACAGGAATTGTATGCACAATTTTCATATCGGGGAATACTTTTGCGGTGCATATTTAGGGATTCTTCTTTAGAATGAAAACTATTTTTTTTAACAATTCATCTTTTCGTCTTTCAAGATTGCATCCAAACTGTTGCATTATACATATGTAATCACACCAAAATAAAACGTCCTCAATATGACATTAAGGACGTTGTGTTTTCTGATCAATATATTTAAGCCGAATTGACCAGTATGTGAAAAATAGTAACTAAACAGCAAATAATGTTAATATCTTTCTATCTTATATATACAAA
>JBCCLS010000655.1:0-2455 GCA_039026835.1 Bacteroidota bacterium
CGATAATCCTACATTTGAAAAACATGGCGTCATTCATTATTGTGTTCCTAATATTCCCGCACGATACTCTCGAACTGCTTCCGTTTCAATTAGTAATATTTTCACACCATATTTATTAAAAATTGCTGAAGATGGCGGATTGGAAAATTCGCTTCGTTTTGATAAAGGATTAAAAAATGGTTTGTACTTTTACCACGGAGTTCTAACGAACAAATCGGTTGGTGAATGGTTCGATTTGCCATACAGAGATATAAATCTTTTAATTTTTTAGTACATGAATACGAGTCTTTTAAGACGTTTTGGTTTTTATTTTGGAGGATTGGCAATCGGATTGGTGATGTTTGCCTTTTTTGTAAAAGGTCGTGGAGTCACTTGTGAATTTGATTATTTACCAAATGCACGAACACTAAAAAATATTCGTGTGAAAGAGCGACGTTACTCACCAGAAATTCGTCAATTAATTGATAATAAAGAAATTGATACTACCGAAATTTCAAACATCTTAAAAGATGGTGAAGTTGATTTCTCACGTAGTAAAGCAAAAGTTGACGCCGATACTTGCAAAGTATATATTATCGAAGGAACTTTACGAAATAAAGATATCGAACTCACAGTCCACAATTGCGATAGTACAGCTTTGATGAAATCAATTCGAATTATTAATTAATAAAAGCGAAAACTATATTTTTCTTCGTTTTCTTTCTTGCTTTAGCAAACTAAGTTCGCGAGAAGTTTGTCCTGCAACAGAAGTATTTTCTTCTGCTCTTCGAATTAAATACGGCATTACATCTCGCACAGGACCAAAAGGCAAATATTTTGCAACATTGTATCCTTCTTTGGCCAAATTAAAGCTGATGTGATCACTCATTCCATACAACTGACCAAACCAAACACGCGAATCACTATTTTCAACATTTTTTGATCGCATAATTTCTGCAAGCTCATACGAACTTTCTTCGTTGTGTGTTCCTGCAAAAACAGCCATACAATCCAAATTATCAAGCATATACGAAACAGCTTCATCAAAATTTGCATCGGTAGCTTCTTTGGAGACACAAATTGGAGATTTGTAACCTTGTTCTTCCGCTTTCTTATTTTCTTTTTCCATATATGCACCGCGCACCAGTTTCATCCCAATATGAAATCCTTGTGCTTTGGCATCCACATGCAAGCGTTTTAAATAATCCATACGATCCCAACGATACATTTGCAACGTATTATACACAATTGCTTTATCTTGATTGTATTTGCGCATCATTTCTGCAACCAAATCATCAGCAGCATCTTGCATCCAGCTTTCTTCGCCATCAATTAACAAAGCAACATCCATTTCGTATGCTTTTTTACACACTACATCAAAACGATTCACCACACGCGCCCACTCTGCAGTTTCTTCTTCTGTCAAATCCTCTTTGCTTCCTACTTTTTCATACAAATTAATGCGTCCGAATCCTGTAGGTTTGAATACTGCAAATGGAATAGCATCTCTTTCTTTGACAAAGTTCAGAATCTTCAATATTTTTTCTAAAGTGGCATCAAATTGTTCCTCTTCTTCTTTTCCTTCTACGGAATAATCAAGCACGCTGCACACACCTTTTTCAAACATTCGGTCTACAACAGGCAAACATTCTTCTTCAGTAGTTCCGCCACAAAAATGATCAAAAACCGTAGCTCTGATCAAATTCTCTACGGGTAAATGCGCTTTTATGGCAAAATTTGTAACCGCAGTTCCGATACGAACTAAAGGTTGATTAGAGATTAATTTGAATAAAAAATAGGCTCTATCGAGCTGAGAATCTGTTTTTAACGCAAAAGCATTCTCTGTGTTATTAAAAATAGGTTCCATTTGCAAATAATTACTTTCACAAATATAGTTATTGAATTATTATTTTTTTGTTTAAAAAAGGCTTTATTTTGCTCAACATTCAAGTTTTTATTGATTATGAATTCCATTCAAGCAGCAAATTATTTTGTTCATTTTAATACCAACTGCTACGCTAATTTGCATACACATTTAGCGGAATCTAACTATTCTAAGATTTTTATTATTGTTGACACCAACACTCACGAGCACTGTTTGCCATATTTTATGAGCAATTTACAAACAGAAACGCCTGTGGAAGTCATTGAAATTGAAGCGGGTGAAATCTACAAGAATATTGAAACCTGTACGGGCGTTTGGAATGTGCTTTCTGAATTGGATGGCGATCGCAAAAGCTTGGTCATTAATGTTGGCGGCGGTGTTGTTACAGATTTAGGTGGATTTGTTGCTTCTACCTTTAAACGTGGAATTTCGTATATAAATGTCCCAACTTCCCTCCTTTCCATGGTTGATGCTTCTGTTGGAGGAAAAACTGGAGTTGATTTGGGCACTTTGAAAAATCAAATTGGTGTAATTAATAC
The DNA here is from genome assembly GCA_039026835.1 of Bacteroidota bacterium. Taxonomy (GTDB): domain Bacteria; phylum Bacteroidota; class Bacteroidia; order Flavobacteriales; family Flavobacteriaceae; genus Kordia. The sequence continues at coordinate 2,404 of JBCCLS010000655.1, forward strand.
GCCAGAAATGGTATTAATTGATTCTTCTTTCCTGCATACATTACCCGCAAAC
>JBCCLS010000656.1:0-2452 GCA_039026835.1 Bacteroidota bacterium
AATTGCAATATAGTCTACTGCCAATTCCTGATAACTGATCGATTCAAAAAAAACAAGTTCAGGATGTGCTTCTAATATTTGTAACCTTCTTTTATTACACGCAATACTTTTTGCATATTTACCTTGTATTGCGTAATCGAATGCCATGTTTCCTAAATTGGCCATCTGAGCGCCATAATCTTTCACTTGAATTGCTAAAGAGTCAATGACTATGTATTCCTTTTCGGCTTCTTCATAAAAATCGTTTTGACTGTAAAGGATAGACAAGCCAATGCGTAGTTTTATAATACTTTCGTAATCCTTTCTTTTTGTAAATATCGAAAGTGCTTTTTGATATTCTTGGGAAGCCTTGGCAAACTCACCCAATTGCGATAAAGCGTGCGCCTTGTATCCTTTTATCGTACCATACATTACAGAATCTTTAGCGTTTAAATACAATTTTTCAGTAATTCCATAATATTGTATAGATTCCTTGACCAAACCAGATTCTAAAAAACTATCGGCACCGCCACCGTATAACAACGCTAGCGAAATTGAATCCGTAATTTTCCAATTTTGAGCTAAAGTAGTTTTGAATAACTGTAAGCCTTCTTCAAATTGTCTTCTTCTGTTGACCAAATAGAAAATAAGATTGCCTGTTTGTTTTGCCGCAATATTATACTCTTGTTCTTTAACAGCTAGATCAATCGTGACTCTTGCAATAGAATCGTAGTTATATGTTGGCTCATGAAACACCAAGTTTGTTAAACTGTCCAAAAGGATCAATTTTTCTTTACTTTCAACTGTAGCAATTTTTGCTTTTAAAGTGTTGATTTGTTCCGTGTTGGCTTCTTGCGAAAGCATCACAAAAACAGATAGAAATAATAAAGTACTACTAATTTTTCTCATAACTTTTTAAATAGAAATATCCAATCGCATTTCGGTTCCATTATCAATTTTGCTATCTAGTTGTAGCTGTGCGCCGAGTATTTTGGCACGTTCATACAAGGTTTTGAGTCCCAAACTCATGTTTTTATATTTTGATTCAAAATCGAATCCTTTTCCGTTATCACTGACCAACACAGAAATAGTATCTGCTGTTTTTTGGATTTCTACTTTGACGGCTTTGGCTTCGGAATGTTTTACAATATTACTTAATACTTCTTGAATGATTCGGTAGATATGCAATTCTGCTTCTTTGGATACAACGTAATCAATATCGTCAATAGCTTCTGAGAAAAATAAATCAGTGTTGGCATTGATATCATAAATTAAGGCATTGATCGCCATCGTTAAGCCCATGCGTTCCAAATTGGAAGGATGCAAACCACGCGAGATGCTTCTGACTTCTTCCAAAGTGGATTTTGCCAGATTTTCCATGTTCGGATTTTCTATTTTTTTGGTTTGTTTGGAAAGCAACATCAGTTTTTGTCCCACACTGTCGTGCAATTCTCTTGCCAAGCGTGAGCGTTCTTCTTCTTGTCCGTTGATCAAATCGCGGGAGAATTGTTCTTGTAACGTTTGTTGTTTTTGCGCGAATTTTTTAGATCGAATTAAATAGAAAATGATAAAAAGTATAATCAATCCCAAACCGCCAAACAGCATCCATTGTTGTTTTACTTTGTTTTGCTCATCTAATACGGCAATTTCACTTTCTTGAGAAGCAATTTTAAAATCGCGTTTTTCGGTTTCATACAAGGTTTGATAGTAGGAGAGTGCCCGCGCTTTTTGCAGACTGTTCACAGAGTCTTTCAACGTGGCAAATTTTACCGCATAATTATAAGCATTCTCGTGTTCGTCCAAAAGTTTGTAGATATTGGATAAGCGTTCATACGCTTCATAAATACCTTCCACATCGTTAATATCAAGTAACAACTCCAAAGCAACCTTTGCTTCCGTGAGTGCTTTTTCAGGTTCGTTTGTAGCTATGTAGTATTCCGCCAAAGCGATTCTATAAAAATCTTCATACGGAATGACCTTTTTTATACTATACTCTTTTTTCGCAATATCAAAATAGGTTTTTGCTTTTGCCAGACTGTCATTGGCAGCGTACGCACGAAGTAATTCAAATACAATAATTGGTCTAGAAGCAAATCCATTTTCTGAAAGTGAACCGTATTTGTAGGCTTTCAGCAAATTGTCAATACGCGCTACTTCATCTCCAGTTTTATAAGCATCAATTGAAGCATTGTGGTAGTATACTTCTAAACTATAATAATCTTTAATTAAAAAAGCCAATTCAATAGCCTCGTCACGTTCTTTTTTAGCCTCTTCAAAAAAGCCCATTTTACTGTACAAGATTGATAAATTGCTTTTAGCACCTGCAAGGTTGAAGGTATCTTTATATCGCGTAAATATATTGGTCGTTTCTCTAAGTAGTTTAGAACTTTCTGTATACTTGCCCAAATCGGTAATTACGCCAGCTTTACTAGTTTTAGTGATTGCATAGCTGGCACTGTCCTTGTCTTGCAGT
>JBCCLS010000657.1:0-2442 GCA_039026835.1 Bacteroidota bacterium
CAGCATATCAAATAAATAACCTATAATTTATATAGAGAATATGGGGAAAATGTAAAAAATGATTTATTTTGTTTTTCTTGCTTTTTTAACGTTAGCTTTTATATATTTACAGCATTCTCACTATTAAACTAAAAAATATGAAGTCAATTATGAGTATTGTTGTTGTATTCTTAATGTTTACAATACAAGCAAATGCACAAAAAGAAATTCCCAATGTAACCATCAAAAATTTAGATGGAAGCGCTATAAACACCACTGATTTTACACAAGAAAAAGGAGTTAAAATTTTAAGCTTCTGGGCAACTTGGTGTGTGCCATGTATTAATGAACTAGATGCCATTAGTGAAGTGTATGATGATTGGAAAGATGAAACCAATGTGGAATTAATTGCAATTGCTACAGATGATGCTAGAACTAAAAAAAGAATTAAACCTCTAATTAATGGTAAGGGATGGGAATACAAAATTCTCCTAGACGAAAATCAAGATTTACAACGTTCGTTAAATATTACCACAATTCCACACGTGATTGTAATTAAAGATGGAAAAATTGTATTCCGTCATACTGGATACTTTCCTGGCGCAGAAAATCAATTGTACGATGTTGTAAAGAAAAATGCAGAATAAACTGAATTGCCAACGCGCCAACCTAACACTAAACTAACTATATATTTACATGAAGAAACTAATTTACCTTTCTTTCGCATTGGTATGTGTTGTCGGATTTGCACAAAATGACGACAGTGAAAACAAACGAGATTGGGGAACAATTACTGGTGGATTTGAATCTATTGTACAATGGTACAATGATGACACCGGTCTTGGAAAGTTCGCCGAAGATGAACACTTTAGATCAAACAACTATTTAAAAATAGATTATAACTATAAGAATTTCTCCGCAGGTTTTCAAGCGGAATCCTATGCGCCAATGCCATTATTGAACTATTCACCAAAACTAGACGATTCTGGAATTGCACTGTATTATGCAATGTATAAGTCCAAAAAATTTGAGTTTACTGTTGGACACTTTTATGATCAATATGGTAGTGGACTTATTTTACGAGCTTGGGAAAACAGACCGCTGGGAATTAACAATGCTTTCAGAGGTTTTCGCGCTAAATTTGAACCTTCCAACTCCATCTCTCTATCTGCTATGTATGCCAGACAACGTGATGGTTTTGATGTGTCAGATGGAGATATTTACGGATTCAACTCAGAGTTTGATCTTACAAAATTATTCAAACTAGAAAATTCAACATTATCCGCCGGATTTAGTTACGTAGGAAGAGAGGAAGAAATTCCAGAACAAGTGCAAAATGACAGATTTGACGAACTTACCAATGCTTTCTCGGCACGATTGGATTACACAGGAAGTAATTTTTACACAGGAGTTGAATACATCACAAAAGACAATGATATCATTGTAAACTCACAGCGTTTTATTGAGGACTTTGTAGAGCGTGGAAGCGCATTATTAGTTAACTTTGGATACTTTAAGCAAGGGTTGGGAATTGATGCTACTTTCCGTCGTTTGGAAAATATGAACTTCTTCTCAGAAAGAGAAGCCGCAGGAAATGTATTCAATGAAAATATTGTAAACTATTTGCCTGGACTCACAAAACAACACGATTATTTACTGACAAATATTTATGTATACCAAGCACAAGCTGCCATCACTGTTCCAGATCCGTCACTATTGAAATACGGGGAAATTGGTGGACAAATTGATGTTTTCTATAACTTTAAGAAAGGCACACCACTCGGAGGGAAATACGGTACCAAAGTAGCTGTGAATGCTGCGTATTGGGCTGGATTGAAAGGAGATTTCAACTTTACAGATAGAGATGCCGAAGTAGAATATTTCGGATTCGGTCAAAAGTATTTCTCTGAATTCAGTATGGAAGTGCGTAAAAAATGGAGTCGCAAATGGCAAAGTATTTTTTACTATGTAAATCAATATTACAACCAACGTTTTATTACAGATCAACGCGATATTGTAAAATCAAATATAGCTGTTGTTGAATCGACATATAGAATTAACTCCAAACGTTCTGTTCGTGCAGAATTACAACATTTGTGGGCAGATGCTGATGATAAAAACTGGGTTGGTGGAACCTTAGAATTTAATGTTACGCCAAGATTGTCATTTTATGTGAATGATATTTATAATTACGGAAATGATGATGTAGATGATCAAATTCACTATTATAACGCAGGAGGAAGTTACGCTAGAGGTGCAACTCGATTCGCTGTCAATTACGGAAGACAACGTGGTGGATTAGTCTGTGTCGGAGGTGTATGTCGTTTTGTTCCACAAAGTACTGGTGTCACCGTAAACATTACTACCGCATTTTAAAGAAACTCTCAATAACCAAACCAACCAACTAACTACGGAAAATCCCTTATGTGTTACTATATAGGGGATTTTTATATTAATGCAATG
>JBCCLS010000658.1:0-2436 GCA_039026835.1 Bacteroidota bacterium
GGTAGATTTTGAGTCTGCCAAAGAAGTGAGCAGCGCTGTGTTGAGCGATATTAAATTAGATATTGTTCCATCAGCTATAACTGCAACTACGACAACAGGCACAATGCCGAATATTTTAGGATTGACTGAAACGGCGGTTCGAAAAGTATTGACCAACTATGGTTTACGACTCGACGCAGTGTATCATTCCACAAAAGATACAAACTTAGTTGCAGGACAATCCTTTAAGCAATCGCCTGGTCCAAACGATCCTGTAGAAGAAGGACAAGAAGTAATAGTAATTTTCGCAAAACCAATAAACTAAAAAATTATGTCAAGCAATTCGTATGATTATGTAAAAGATGCCTTTGCGGCGCCACTCGGAGATTTTATTGCCTCTATCGGAGAAGGTGTTGGAGAAGCACAGGCAGCACTTGATGAAGGTTCGTTAAGACAAACATTAGAAATATATAACAGTGATCCCGATAAAGCTTCCGAAACCCTGAAAATGCTTCGTGAAATTGGGTATCAGCCTACCTTTTATACCATTCCAAAAACGACGGCAAAAGCTAAGATTTCGCTATCTATTTCACAGCAAAGTACTGGAAATTCATTGCAAAACACACGTTCGTTCCGACCGAAAATGTATGCAACTCCCGTAAATGCTTCTAATACCAATAAGTACAATTTAGGTTTAAATGCTACGGCAGAAATTGAGTTTGATATTGTACCAGTACCGCCATCGGAAGCACAAATTATTCGCTTCTTACCAAACATTATTGAAAAAGAAGATTCCGATGGAAAACTGATCAAACGTACATTTGGAGAAATAAAAACACTGTTAACAGAATACGGACTGAACTATGAATTTGGCGAAAATGTAGATCAAGAAGCTATTACAGACGAGTCTACATTTAACAGTCAGCTTCCTGCCTTCGACGCAAACAAACCAAGTATGATTCGCGCGGATGATATTATTGCTTTGGATGTGAATCCTGATCTGGATACGTAATTGGTAATGAGATATTAGTATGGAGTATTGAGATGTTATCATAGCTGTTCTCGATACAATTTTCTTTCTATCTCGACTGCGCTCGATATGACAGAAAATCACTCGAAATGACGGCTAGTAATTTATGAACTCAAACTACAAGATACGTCCGTTACTTCGATTTTTATGACTAAGGCAAGTGATTTCAAAAAAACTATGATTCGTCATTGCGAGTGATAGCGCGGCAATCTGTCTAAATCAAGATAAGATTTGTCTTTGAAATAAAAATTAGCACATTTTCAAATTATCAAATTGATACATTGAAACTAATCGTCACTTCGAGTGTCCTGAACTTGATTCAGGATCATATCGAGAAGTAATTGGTAATATAGTGTAATTACAAAAGAAGACAGCAAAATCTAGTTAGAAATAAAAACAAATTAACACATTAGCACATTTTCAAATTGCCACATTGACAAATTGCTACATTGATACATTGTTACATTGTTACATTGATACATTGATACATTGATACATTGATACATTGATACATTAAAAAAAGTACATCAAAAACGAATCCCAAACAAATTTTCCAATGCGCTATAGGTGATTCGTTTTCTGTTGTCTTGAAACTTTTTACGATCGAAATCTTTTTGTGTGGGTTCTACGTTGGTTGCAAAAAATATAAGTTGATCATTGCTTTCTACATAACCTACAAACCAACCATTATTGTGATCGCCGTTGATAGACAAACCTGTTTTGCCGCGTAACACATAATTTTTTGTCTCTTTGAGAATCATAATTTCTTTGACAATTGCTGTAGTTCGCTTTGAAATGGGCAAGGTTTCTTGTTGAAGACGTTTTAAAAAATCAATTTGTTCAAATTGGGTGATTTTCGCTTCTCCTGTCAACCAAAAATTTTCCAGATTTGATGCGGTCACAGTAATGTTTCCGTATTGTAATTTTTCTAGGTATTCATTCATGCGCTTCACTCCTATTTTGCGTGCGACTTCCTGATAACACGGCACACAGGAACGCTGAAAAGCTTGTTGCAATGTTAAATCTGCTTCCCACGATTTGAACATGCGTTTTTTGCCATTCCATGCAAAAACAGTTTGCTGATCTGTAACTTCTTTTGTTTCCAATCCGATGATGGAATTGGGTATTTTGTAGGTTGATGCTGGTAAATGTCCGCGAACTGCCCAACCGAAATTGTTGGAATAATAGGTTTCATTTGTAAAGTCATACAGCAATATGGCGCCTTTTACATTTGCAGTATCTAGAAACTGTTGAAAGATTTCTTTTTTAACTAGCTTGTCATCGGTGCGTATGGAAGGAACTTGAATTCCTTTAGGAGCCATTGGTCGTTGATCACTTTCTTTTTGTGCAAACGTAGTAACACACGAAAGACACAGTACATATAGGATACCTTTTTTCATAATTTATAAAGAAATTTTAACTGTCAA
>JBCCLS010000659.1:0-2432 GCA_039026835.1 Bacteroidota bacterium
CTTCTTCCGAAGGAATGTATACAGAATGCGGATCTAAATTTTCTAAAATATTGTTTACCGTCACATCCACAATGCTATCTACATTTATATCTTCTATATATTCATAATCAATATAATCGATCAAACGGTTGAGTTTGTCTTTGCTTGTGTTGGATGAAAAGAGTTTTTCGGGTGAAGCGCTAAAGTTTAATTTTCCACCAATAAATACACCTGCGGCAACTGCGGTGGCAATGATCACGGGAAGTAAGTATTGTGTTTTTTTATTCAAAATTTTGTGTATTTACGACGCATCAGTAGTTGGGATGTGTTCTACTTCAACGCCTGCTCTTTTTAAAAATTGTATTCCAGAATCGTCTTTGTACGCATTTTTATAGACAACTCTAGTAATTCCTGCTTGATGAATGAGTTTGCTGCATTCTTTGCAAGGAGACAAGGTAACGTATAGCGTAGCGCCTTTACAGGATTGTGTAGAAGCAGCTACTTTTAAGATGGCATTGGCTTCTGCATGCAACACATACCATTTGGTGTATCCATCTTCGTCTTCACAGAAATTTTCAAATCCGGTTGGTGTTCCGTTGTATCCGTCAGAAATGATCATTCTGTCTTTGACAATAATCGCGCCAACTTGTTTACGTTTACAATACGATAATTTTCCCCACTCTTGTGCCATACGAAGGTACGCATGATCGTATTTTGCTTGTTTTTGTTTTGGCATATACAAATGTAACACTTTTTGAAGCGAAAAAAAGCAACTTTAAAAGCTGCTTTTACCTTCTATAACGAAGATATTAGGTTTCGAATGGAATCACAATAACTTCGTTGTTAATTTTTTACCAAAATTATCCTTTGTAGGCTATAAAATGATAGGATTTATAAAAAACTCGTCTCTACAATGTGATAAGCAACACCGAGCACAATGGCTGAAACAACCATCACCCAATCGCGTTTGGAGAATCTGAATATCGTTTGAAAGATGAAAGAAAGCACCAAAACTACAAAGACGACTATGATTTGAGCGGCTTCGACTCCTAAGGCAAATTCGAGCATTGACAATAACTTGTTGTCCACGCCCATGGTAATTTCTCTAAAGTAATTGGAAAATGCCAAACCGTGAATCAATCCAAAGAATAATGCTACTACTAACAAAATATACACTTTTGTTTTGTTGTTACTTTTTCCAGCGGTGAAAATGTTATACAAAGCAGTTGCAATAATGGTCACATACACAAGCATTTCGGCGGTGTTGGCACGTACAGAAATTACATTATAGGTTGATAAGGTTAAGGAAATGGTATGCCCAATTGTGAAAATAGTTACAATCCAAAAGACGCGTTTCCAATCTTTAAATAGATAGGCTACTGTAAGCACAATCAAAAATAATACATGATCGTATCCGTCAAAATCTAATACGTGATTGAGTCCAAGTTTAAAGTAGATCCAAAAGTCACTCATAATTGATAGTAGGTTTAGGTTAGGGGAATTTGTATGTTAGTATTTGGGGTTTTTAAAAGTTTAAAAGTCGCGTTCTTTTTGCAAATGTTCGTATGCTTTTTGTACACGTTGAAATTTTTCTTCAGCGCCTTTGACGTGTTCTTCACCTAAGTGTTGCAACTTATCAGGATGGTATTTTTTCGCCATTTTGCGATAGGCTTTTTTGATTTCACTGATGGTGGCTGATTTGTCAATTTCTAAGATGCGATAGGCACTATCTACAGGATCGTAAAACATAGCTTTGATTGACTGATAATCGCGATCGTTGATGTATAAGTATCCTGCTATTTTTTCAATTAATTCTACTTCTTCTTCACTTACATGTCCGTCTGCTTTGGTGACACCGAATAAATAGTGTAACAGTTGCAAGCGCGACGAATGATCCATGTGTTCTTGGATTTGATGACAAACTTGACGTGTGGAGATATCCTCTTTTTGTAAAAGACCGTTGAACAACTTAAACGCATTGTTGGCGCGTTCTTTTCCATACATTTTTATAAAATAATCACGTACAAAGTTTTTTTCGGATTGCAATACTTCACCATCTGCTTTCATGACAATTGCCGAAAGTACTAACAGACTCACTTCAAAATCTCCTGATCGGGTTTGCGATCGCTTTTCTGCGGAAGTTGTTCTAGGTTTACGTCTGCGCTCATAAGTAGGTTCGGCACGTCTACGACGACGTCTTTTGGTTTGTTTAGGTTCGTCGAGCAATAATCCTTTTGAAGTTGCTTTATCGACTGCGGTCCCGATGGCAAATCCGATAGCAGCACCAATCGGCCCACCTAGTGTCCATCCCAAAGCGCCTCCAATCCAGCTTGCAAATCCACTCATATTCTTGTTTTTTCCCAAAGATACATTTTTCGAGGAAAAAAAATTCACTCCAACTAGATTTCTAATCGTTTGTCAAATGTATAGCAATTATTTAGCATCATTTTTGC
>JBCCLS010000660.1:0-2430 GCA_039026835.1 Bacteroidota bacterium
CCGCTCTACAGCACCCGGATTTTGAAAAGGTGTATCTGTAGTCACGGAAGATAGTAATACACGTCCACTGCTAAAAGGATTTCTATAGAGTTCTATGGTTACGGATATGCCTCCGATAGTTCCGGAGGAAGTTCTTGAGGTCCAAAAAGAAACCCCTTCAAGCGTTCCTGAGCAGGTTGCTGTGAACGAATTTCCCATTCCAACATTTTGAATGCTACTTGTTGATACTTCGGAATTTGTGCTATTCTGAATAATATCATTGGTTCCATCACACTGCCCTAATGTGTGTTGTAATCCAAAAAACAGAAAGCATACAATGATTAATAAGTTAGTGGTTAGTTTCATCTGATTTTCATTTTTTTTATTATTTGCAAGGTAATTGTGATGTGATTTTCATGAAATAAGAGATGGCACGTAGATACTACGTAGTGGTACGTATTCTTTGTTTAGATCGCTTTGCTATTAGATATTAGACCGCTTCGCTGTTAGATCGCTTCGCTATTAGATGTTAGACTTTTTCTTGCTAGCGCAATTTTTTTACTTTGATTACTGGTTGTTGGTTGCTGCTGAAAACTGTACACTGAAAACTGTCAACTGAAGACTGAAAACTGAAAACTGAGACTGAGACTGAAAACAATGAGTAAGAAAAAGAAAAACGCCTACACTTGAACATATTGAGGTAGGGATTCAAGTATTGTAGACGCTTTTAATTAAACTAAACAATCTGATAAATGTAATATCTCATTTATTATGGGTGCAAGATAGGAGAGGAAGTTGATGCACAAAATACGCGATGGTACGTATATTTATCGTAGTGGTACGTATTTTTGGGTATTATTTTTAGATCGCTTCGCTTTTAGATGTTAGATCGCTTCGCTATTAGATATTAGATCGTGCTTGCGCACTGTTAGACTTTTTCTTGCTGCTGCAAGATTTTTTTATAAACACTTTGCGTTGGGATTTGAGTTTGTGAGTTTAGGAATGTATTTTGAATAGTAGATTTTAAAACTAACAACAAACAAACTCACAAACTCACAAACTCAAATACTGAACAACTTATACTCAACAATTGAGTTTAGAACCGTTTTGATCGAATCATTTTCAAGAACGCTCTTTGAAAGTAATTGCCAAATTGATATATTTTCAAATTGACATATTATCAATTCGTATTTGGTAATTGCTCCGTGATTTGATAGGTACTAAAGTTTAAAAAGTTTCCTGGATGTGCCAATACATTCTGTAAGATGATCGGCGTGTCTGGATTGGTTCCAGAGTATTGTGTGCTTCCATCCATATTGATGTCTTTTGCGGTATAGCCACTGATGGTAAATGTTGGCAAGTTGAGAAAGTTTCCAGCATCGTTTAAGATTTCTGATAGAATTTCTGGCGTATCTGGATTGGTTCCTGAGTATTGAATGATTGTATCATCATTGGCATTTCCAGTCCACATCGCAACCGTTCCAGCAGGCATCCCAAAACTAGTTTGTGCATTGCTACCAAAGGTGAGTGTAGTACCATCTGTAAAATCTACAGTAGTTGCAGTACCTAGGAGTCTAATAGCACTTGCCGACATGATTCCTAAGTGGTTTCTGTGTTTTATTGTGACAAAATAGTTTCTGTTAGCAATCAACAAAAAGGATAGTGGAGAAGTACCATCCACATCTACTACATCACCATCGCGTTGTAGCAAGGCTGATTGTGCTGCTATGACAGTAGTATTGTCCGTTGCTTCACGCAATTCTACCCATACCCAATCTACAAGTGCATCATTACCAGTAACATCAAACAGTGTTGCTTCACGCAAAATCAAATCTGGATATGGACTTCTTACTGGGATGATTCCTGCAACACGCAAATCATCACGCATTAGGTTTTCTTCGCCCACGTTCGGATTTAAAGCGGCACCTTGTAAGTATACTTTAGGCGCAATGACAACTGAACAGTTCGGATTTATATTTCCATCGCTAATTGTCCATCTGTATCTATCTATTAATGATTGTCGCTGTATTTCTGATCGACAGTATCTTCTATTCCCTGCGCCGAAGGTTATATTTCGCGGAATTCGTGTTTCTCCTGGGTCGAGTCTTTCCCAACCTATGAGTGTATCATCGTAATTATCAACTGACATTCGAGAGGCAAATAACATATTTTCCATAGTTGTAACAGAAGAAATATCCCAGGCTTCTAAATTTTGATTGAAATCGGTTTCTCTCAACATATCTGACATGTCTTGTACATTGGATGTATTCCATTGACTGATGTCACCGTTGAATGCTGATGCTGATCGAAACATTCTTCTCATTGTAAATACATTGGCGGTATTCCATGTGCTAATGTCGCCATTAAATAGTGTGGCTCCTTTAAAGGCAAAAGACATATTTCTGACATTAGCTGTATTCCAGTTGTCGAGATCGAGATTGAAATTGATAG
>JBCCLS010000661.1:0-2409 GCA_039026835.1 Bacteroidota bacterium
CTTCAATATATTCTGTTTATAAAAGGTATAAATATTTTAAAATATAAACTTTCCTTAAAAGTAAGTAAATGCTTTATTTTTATAGGTAAACTAAAAATATATTACTATGAAAAAGAAAAAGACAAAATTAGATTTGAAGAAATTAAAAATTTCCAACTTACAAGGTGTTGCTACCATAAAAGGAGGAGTTTTCTCTAACCATACCGGATGCGTACTATGCGGTGGAGGCGGAGGTAATGGTAGTCGTATTTGTGACACAGACGATCTTAGCGGATGTATTCGCTGTGTTGATACTAGCGCAGATACCGAAGCTGAAGGCTGTCAAGTAACCACAAAATGTTAGTGTAATTTTTTCGCAAAAAGGGATCGTCAATTGGACGATCTTTTTGTGTTAAAAAACGTATAATTTTTACAGGTCGTATTTCTTTAAACACGACTTTAAAAGCTTTATAAACAGGTAAGCAGCGGTTATTTTTGTCAAAAATTATTTAATTAAAATTTCAAAAATTATGAAAAAGCAAAATTTAAAATTATCGTTACGCAAAAGGAGTGTATCCAATTTGTATAATTTAAAAGGAGGCGGTCCACAATGGATTGACTCGCTATCGCAATTAGGTGATTTTATGTGTTGTGATGTGATTGAGCCTCCTGTTACAGGCACTGATTGTAGAACCATTGCACTCACTACCTGTGGATTGAATTGTGAATACAAAAAGACATTTGCTGATTGTATGTAATTTCACAAAAGTGATTAAACATAAAAAGGATCGTCAATTTGACGATCCTTTCACTATATAAAACTCCTAAGAGTATTTTGCTTATCCTAAAGATACACGCTTAAATCCTGTAACTGCAACGTCTCCATAAGAAGAAACGTATTTAGCAACCGTAGACTTTTCATCCTTAATGAAGTCTTGATCTAATAAACACTGCTCTTTGTCTAACGTTGTATTGTCAGAAATGAATCTTTCCATTTTACCTGGTAAGATACGATCCCAGATTTTCTCTGGCTTTCCTTCAGCAGCTAATTGTGCTTTTGCATCTTCTTCTGCCTTAGCCAATACTTCGTCCGTCAATTGAGACATAGAAATGTATTGAGGTACATTTTTCAATGTTTTTCCTAAACGTGCAAGCTCTTCGTTATCTTTTTCAATTGCTGCGATTCTAGCTTCTGTCTCAGATGCTACATACGCAGGATCAAAATCTTTGTAAGATAAAGTAGTCGCTCCCATAGATGCTACCTGCATTGCCAAGTCTTTCACTAAAACATCAGCTTTATCAACACCTGCAGATAAACCAACAACAGCAGCAATTTTATTGATGTGTACATACGCACCAACATAGGCAGCTTCTAATCTTTCAAAAGATTTTAAGTCAATCTTTTCGCCAATTACACCTGTTTGCTCAGTTAATTTTTCAGCAACTGTAATGCCACCGAAATCAGCAGCTAAAAACTCGTCTTTAGTAGTATAGTCGATTGCTAAATTAGCGAAGTCTTTTGCTAAGGCAACAAAACTTTCGTTTTTACCAACGAAATCAGTTTCACATCCTAAAACAATAACCACACCAGCAGTGTTGTCTGCATTTACTTTTGCAGCAGCAACACCTTCAGAAGACTCACGATCTGCTCTTTTCGCAGCAACTTTTTGTCCTTTTTTACGAAGAATTTCAATTGCTTTATCGAAGTCACCTTCGGCTTCTACTAGTGCTTTTTTGCAGTCCATCATTCCTGCACCGGTAGCTTTTCTTAATTTACCTACTTCTGCGGCTGTAATTTTTGCCATTTTATTGTTTGTTTTAATGTTAGTACGCGCATTCATCATTTTCAAAATGAGCAGCAAAACTACTTATCTTTCTTTGATGAATGAACGTATCAACGTTAAATAATAATTATTTTGTTTCTTCTTTTGCTGGAGCTTCTGTTGCTGGAGCAGGAGCTGGCGCTTCTGCTTTTGGCGCAGCTGGTGCTGGTGCAGCCGCCGCTTCTTTTTCAGCTTTCTTAGCTTCTTTTTCAGCTCTTCTGTCAGATAATCCTTCGATCACAGCATCTGTAACGTGTGTTAAAATCTTATCGATTGATTTTGAAGCATCATCATTTGCAGGAATTACAAAGTCAACCTCTCTTGGGTCAGAATTTGTATCAACCATTGCAAAAATTGGAATGTTTAATTTTTGAGCTTCTTTAATCGCGATGTGTTCACGCTTGATGTCTACTACGAACAATGCACCTGGAAGACGTGTCATATCAGAGATTGAACCTAAGTTTTTCTCTAATTTTGCTCTTAAACGATCTACTTGTAAACGTTCTTTCTTAGATAATGTCATGAACGTTCCGTCTTTCTTCATTCTGTCAATAGAAGCCATTTTCTTAACGGCTTTCCTGATCGTTACAAAGTTAGTTAACATTCC
>JBCCLS010000662.1:0-2408 GCA_039026835.1 Bacteroidota bacterium
CAAAATGATAGCAGAAAACTTGGTTAAATCTATTTTTTGACTAGTAGAAATGCAGTAGATCACTTTTTTAGAGTAGCAGAAGAAATGCGCTTTAAAGTGCCTGATACCATGAAATATTTTTGCCAGTCAGAAGCTGTTGCTTACTATTTGCAAAAATATGTTGTGTACAGAAAGCGTAAGATTTATGTGGGAAAACGTACTTTTAAAGAATTGGCACCACTCATTAAGAAGTATAAGGATGAAACCTTCTTATTACCGTCTTCAGATGCTTTGAAACGTGCTGTTCCAGAAACGTTAAATTCATTAAACATTAACTGGGAACGCGGTATTTTTTATAAAACTGTAGTAAGCGATTTGTCTGATTTACGTGATGTGTATTATGACATTTTAGTGTTCTTTAGTCCATCAGGAATTAAATCACTATTAGCAAATTTCCCAGATTTTGAACAAAACGACACACGTATTGCAGTATTCGGAAATTCAACAATTAAAGCTACCACTGAAGCAGGATTACGTGTAGATATTAAAGCACCTACGCCAGAAACACCATCAATGACAATGGCTTTGGCAAAATATATCGACGAAGTGAATAAAAAATAACTACTTTACAATACAAATCGAGATGTAATCTCGATGCAATAAAAAAGCGGATATCCATAACAGATATCCGCTTTTTATTTTTGGGTTGGTATAGTTTGCTTGTACTACTAGCGAATTGGACCGCCAGCAATTATTTCTTCATTTGCGTACGCTGAAAATTGCGCAAAATTTTGTTTGAATGAATTTGACAATTCCGCAGCTTTGGCATTGTATGCAGCTGCATCTTCCCAAGTATCAATTGGATTTAATACTTCATTAGGCACATTTGGACAATCTGTTGGCATTGCCAGTCCAAAAATTGGATGTGTTTGGTATGCTACTTCATTCAGCTTCCCTTCCAAAGCCGCTGTAATCATGGCGCGCGTGTAACGCAATTTCATACGACTTCCTGTTCCGTACGGTCCGCCTGTCCATCCTGTGTTTATTAACCATACATTTACACCAGCTTCTTGCATTTTCTTGCTAAGCATTTCTGCATATTTTGTAGGATGCAGTGGCATAAATGGCGCTCCAAAACACGCTGAAAAACTCGGTAATGGCTCGTCAATTCCTGCTTCTGTTCCTGCTACTTTGGCGGTATATCCTGAAATGAAATGATATGCCGCTTGTCCTGGCGTCAATTTCGAAATTGGAGGCAATACACCAAATGCATCAGCAGTAAGAAAGAAAATGTTTTTAGGATTTTTTCCAATAGATGGCACTTGAATGTTGTCAATATGATAAATTGGATAGCTTACACGTGTATTTTGCGTGATCGATGTGTCTTCAAAATTTACATTTTTGTGTTCATCTAGCACCACATTCTCTAAGATTGCACCTTTTTTGATAGCGTGATAAATATCAGGCTCATTTTCTTCACTCAAATCAATCACTTTAGCATAACAGCCACCTTCAAAATTAAAAACTGTATTTTCGTTCGTCCAGCCGTGCTCATCGTCTCCGATCAATTTGCGTTCTGGATCGGCTGATAAGGTAGTTTTTCCTGTTCCTGACAATCCAAAGAAAATAGCAGTATCGCCCGCAGCACCGACATTAGCACTGCAATGCATCGGTAAGGTATTTTTGAACACTGGAAGAATAAAATTCAATGCAGAAAAAATTCCTTTTTTGATTTCTCCTGTATATCCTGTACCTCCGATGAGTGCAATTTTTTTCTCAAAATTTAAAATGGCAAAGTTATGTTGACGCGTACCATCTAAAGCTGCATCTGCCATAAATCCTGGCGCATTGACAATAAGCCACTCTTCTTCAAAACTATCTAATTCTTCTTCCGTTGGGCGTAAAAACATGTTATAAGAAAACATATTGCTCCACGGATATTCGTTTACCACACGAATGTTTAGTTTGTAATTTTCATCAGCACATGCATACGCATCGCGTACATAAATTTCCTTTTCTGATAAATATGCTACAACTTTAGCATACAATCTATCAAAAGCTTCTGACTCGAAAGGAATGTTGATGTCGCCCCACCAAATTTTGTCCTCAGTAATACGATCTTTCACAATAAATCGGTCCATAGGAGAACGTCCAGTAAACTCACCTGTATTTACGGCAATGGCGCCAAAAGAGGTCTCAATTCCTTGCCCTTTGATGATGGTTTCGTCATGAAGTTGATCTGAAGAAAGTTGGTAGTGTGCTTTCGCATTTTTGATTCCGTACTGTTCTAACGAAATCGTTTTCGTAAAAAAGGTGTTATTTGCCATAACTTTTACTCTTGTTGTGTTTTTAGTAAAGTGCAAAAGTACGAATATTTTAATATATAAAACTGTTTTAATTCATTTTATCAATTTTAGTAAACTTAAAAC
>JBCCLS010000663.1:0-2407 GCA_039026835.1 Bacteroidota bacterium
AGAACTTATTTATCACTTGGTAAAAGAGCGCGGTTTTACATTGGAAGGCGCCAAAGTTCACTTAAAAGAGGAGAAGAAAAAAACACTCTCCAATTTTGAGATTATTCGTAAATTACAACACATCCGTGCCGAATTAGTAAAAATTAAAGAAAACCTGTAACGCATACACCAAACACAATACATACAATATAAACCCGAATAATTATGAATAAAAAATCAATTATCATTACAGTTGTACTTGTAGTGGTTGTTATTTTTACGTACACCAAATACAATGGAATGATCAGTCTTAGTGAAGACGCCAAAACAGCGTGGTCCAAGGTAGAAAGTGAATACCAGCGAAAAAGTGATTTGATCGGTAATTTGGTAAAAACAGTCAAAGGTGCTGCCGATTTTGAACGCACTACTTTAGAAGCTGTGATTAGCGCCAGAGCCAAAGCCACACAAACACAAACACAAATTGATGTGAATAATTTGACACCTGAAAGCATGGCTAAGTTTCAAGAAGCGCAATCTGGATTGTCTAGTGCCTTATCGCGCTTGTTAGTCACCGTTGAACGTTATCCTGATTTGAAAGCCAATCAAAATTTCTTAAAGCTTCAAGATGAATTGACAAGTACAGAAAACTCAGTACGTACTGCTAGAAATCGTTTTACTGATGAAGTCAATAAATTTAATAAATCTGTAAAAACATTCCCGAACAATCTTTTTGCAGGCGCATTTGGTTTTAAAGAAATGGCACGTTTTGAAGCCAAAAAAGGCGCTGAAGATTATGAAATAAAAGACGATGACTTAAAATTTGATTAATCTTTAATCTCAACACAAATTATGTCTAACGTAGAAGATTTCCTTTCCGCCGAGGAAGAACAAGAAATCATTGCGGCCATTCGCACGGCTGAGCAACAAACTTCTGGTGAAATTCGAGTTCACATTGAAGATCATGCTGCTATTGATCATTTTGAACGTGCATTAGAAGTATTTCATCTGCTAAAAATGGACAATACAAAACTACGAAATGGCGTCCTGATTTATGTGGCAGTGCGCGACAGACAATTTGTTATTTGCGGTGATGAAGGCATCAATTCTGTCGTTCCCAAAGATTTCTGGAACACCACACGCGATGCGATGCGTGCACAATTTCAACAAGGAAATTTTACACAAGGATTGATTGAAGGTGTCCTAAAAGCCGGAAAAGAACTGCAACAACATTTCCCTTGGGATGTGGACGATGTAGACGAACTCTCAAACGAAATTTCAAAAGGTTGATACTACAAATACTTCATAAAAAATATATACTACGCAGTTTTCTTTGTGTGATAGGACTGTTGTTTTTGAACGTTTCGTACGGTCAATACAAAATTCCACGAAAACCGACCAAAGCAAATCCTGATTACGTATATGATTATGCTAAATTGCTGAAAAAGCGTGAAAAAGAGGTACTCGATGATAAGCTGAAACGATATACCGACACGACTTCTACCCAAATTATTGTTGTAATTATAGAAACCTTGAAAGGAGAAAGTATTGGCATGCTTGCGCCTGAGTGGGGACAACAATGGGGCATTGGACAAGATGGAAAAGATAATGGAATTGTGATTCTTTTGGCAAAGAAAGAACGTAAAATATGGATTGCTCCCGGATATGGCGCTGAAAATAAACTGACTGCTGGTATTTCGGGACAAATTACTCGAAATCGTATTATTCCGTATTTTAAACGCGGGGATTATTTCGGCGGATTGAATATTGGCGTGGATAGCATTATCGAAGTATTGTCAGGAGAATTTACAGGCGAACGGCGACGCTCATCGAAAGGAACGCCAGCAGGTGTTATTTTCTTTTTGGTGATCTTTTTTATAGTACTGGTCTCTATTTTGGGTAATAACAAACGCAACGGCGGTGGAAATAATCGTGGACGCAGACGAAGAAGAAGTACCGGAAGTGATTTACTAGACATCATTATTTTGAGCAATCTTGGAAAAGGTTCGTTTGGAAGTGGAAGTAGCGGTGGCGGCTTTAGCGGCGGCGGTGGATTTGGCGGCGGCTTCGGTGGTGGCGGATTTAGTGGCGGCGGCGCTGGAGGAAGTTGGTAGTTTTCGCTGCGCTGAGTTTGATGGGTTTTGGGTCTTGGGTTTTAGGTGTTGGTACGTTTAAATTATTGGAAAACTATTGCTTTTTAAAATACTTCATGATATAACTTTACGTCAGTTAGATATAAGTTTTATTCAAATGAAAATTATTCTCACTTAGAAAGTGAAACACAAACTACTATATTTCAGATTTTTACTTTCGTTTTAGTTCATGTCATTTCCATTTTTATTAAATAGGTATTCATGAATCTGCGATTTCTTTGCTCGCACAAAGAATACTGAATCAAGTTCAGCACAGGCTTCAACAAAAGAAAGTGCGC
>JBCCLS010000664.1:0-2397 GCA_039026835.1 Bacteroidota bacterium
AAAAAAGCTGTATCAAATCAAAAAGCGTACATCACTTCTATATGTTATTAAATCTAAAAGATACCTCACCGCACATGCAGTGAGATATCTTTGAAATATACTAATTAAAAGTCCCTACGAATGTGTGCAAGCCCATTAATAGTTCTCATTCCTCCAAGATTATCTATATATTGACCTGAAAAACTTACGTCAATAAAATCTCCTACAGCTGCTCCAAACACAAGAATGTCAAACGTAATAGGTGTCGTAATGGTATTATTATTAATTGCTGTTATCGTAGCGGCTACATTAATACCATCAGGATGTCCCAGACGTTTTATAACCATTCCAGGAGTAGTAATTGCATAAGGATCGCCCACAAAAGGAATTCCAGTCATAACTACAGTTCTATTTCCATTAAGTAAGGTAGCTGAATTTGGAGGTCTGGAAGCGCCCATCGATAAAAAGTTGGGTACTTCAATTCCTGAATATGGAAAGAGTGTTTCATACACTGTTGGATTTGTACCTACATTGTAACGGATATATTCGTCAGCGAGTCCACCACAAATATTCAAGTTGATTGTTGCATTAGGATTAGCAGTCACAGTAGTAGTTCCTATGATTTGACCTGAAGCTATATCGCCAGCTTCTAAATCAATATTTGCTGGGACTGAACATGATAATCCTGTAAAACTATGTGTACCAGCTGTCACCAAACTTAGTGCGTTAAATTGCCCATTGCCACTTGTGTATTGTACATAACCGTTGGTTACAGGCTGATTGGCGCAATCGGTCACCGTTCCACTAACAGTTACAATTTGTGTAGTAGGAATCGTTACAGGGACTGTAATGTTGGTAGTTCCCGTAAAGGGACCAAAGTTAGAATTGTTAAGAAGCACCGTTCCACAAGGTTCAATAGTAATCGTTAATCCAAGTGGCTGCCCGCTAGGAATTTTTCCTGAAACCATTCCGTTGGCATTTGTCCATGCATGACGAGCAAACCCATTATATGAAATAGAAAACTTTAAGCCTGCTAAAGGATTTCCTGTGTTTTGATCAATTACAGTAGCTGAAAAGTTGACAAGTGGAAAAGGCGCATCACAATTCCAGAAAGAAAAATGTCGCACATCCGCAATATAATAATCACCATCTTTTTGTGCTACAGCTTCTTCAACCCAAACGCCTGTAGCTTCGTTAAATGACCACATCGGAACTTGACTATCGGCATTTGCGATTTGATCTTGGTGAATTGGTAAGGAAATTTTAGCATTATTGGTAATCTGTAATTTTTGTCCACTCGTTCCGCGAAGTTCTACATCAATCATTCCGTACGAACCTAATGACACTTCTTCATAATTGCTATTGATTCCGTACAAGTCGCCAGGCATAGAATTTGCCGTATCGTCAGCAAGTGGATCTAAGTAATTTGCATACACCGTTACATTGCCAGTATATGGAACTCCGTTCTCGTCCATAAAACCATCTTTAAAATGTATATACGCATTGTTTCCACCTCCATTTTCTACCACGATTTCGCCGCCAGATGATGAAATAATTTGTCCATTATTCAAACTAAATAGTTTGATGGTAAACATATTTTGTCCACTCGCTTCGGTATTGGGAACCATCACTCGCGAACCTTTGGTAAATCCAGACGCAGAAACGCGAGCATATGCAAAATATTCTTGTACATTTGCTCCTAAAAATGTCACCATTCCGTTAGCATCTGTGGTTTGTTGTTGCCCACCTAAATCTACAGTTGCGCCTTGAATAGGCTGATTGTCTTGATCAATAATACGACCGATAAAATTGGCATCCACAAATCGTCCACTATTTTCTAGTAGAATATCTCTGATCAAATTTTCGTCAATGTCAGAAGCTCTTTTGGCAATTTGTTGATTGGTAACCGTTTCCACTACAGGTTCATTTTCTTTTTGACAGGCAACAATAATACCTAGCAATGCCAGAAAACATAATGAATACTGTACTAATTTTTTTTTCATAATTTTAATAATTTAATTTTAGTTCCTACTCTTTTAAAAGCTTTTCGGATTGCGCTTTTTTCTACGATCACTGCTGTAGAATGACACTAGTTTTGTTCGGTCTCTTTAGGTTTGTTTGGAGATATAACTTTTTGAAAAAGGAAACGTGACATTATTTTTAGTCACATCTGTTTTATTTTTTTATTTTACTATCAGATGCATCTATTTTTTCTCTAGTTTTATGGCGAATTATGATGCAAAAACCAACGGGAAATACTTCGGAAACAAATCGTGAATTAGCACATCAGAATTTTGGACTGAGAAAAGCTGCTTTTCACGAAATGCTTCAACAGATGAAAGCAGGAGATGAGGGTTTCTTCAAACTGTGACAAAAATATCTTTTCAAACAAACCCTCATCTCCTGCTTTCATCTGTT
>JBCCLS010000665.1:0-2386 GCA_039026835.1 Bacteroidota bacterium
AATCGCTTGTTAAATACGGTTCGAAATGCACTCGACAAGAAAGAGTTGGTTGTTGAAAATAAACGGCTAAAAAAGAAAGTCAGCAAGAACTACGAAATGATCGGAACTTCGGATGCCATTCAGCAAATCAAAGATATGATTGAAAAAGTGGCTCCGACCGATGCGCGTGTATTAATTACCGGACCCAATGGAACGGGAAAAGAATTGGTTTCGCATTGGTTACATCAAAAAAGTGATCGCAGTAAAGGTCCGATGATTGAAGTAAACTGTGCTGCCATTCCGAGCGAATTGATTGAAAGTGAATTGTTTGGACACGTAAAAGGAGCTTTTACCAGCGCCAATAAAGACAGAGCCGGAAAGTTTGAAGCTGCCAATGGCGGAACAATTTTCTTGGATGAAATTGGAGACATGAGTTTATCAGCGCAAGCAAAAGTGTTGCGCGCCTTGCAGGAAAGCAGAGTACAACGTGTGGGAAGTGATAAAGACATTAAAGTAAATGTACGTGTCATTGCTGCTACTAATAAAGATTTGAAAAAAGAAATTGCAGACGGGAAATTCCGTGAAGATTTATACCACAGATTGGCGGTTATTCTAATCAAAGTACCTGCGTTGAACGATCGTAGAGATGATATTCCACTATTGATCAAGCATTTTGCGACTAAGATTGCCAATGAACAAGGAAATGCACCAAAGAAATTTTCTGACAAAGCGATAAAATTACTCCAAGAATACGATTGGACAGGAAATATCCGAGAACTTCGAAACGTCATTGAACGTTTGATTATTCTCGGTGGCAAAGAAGTTACCGAAGACGATGTACAATTGTTTGCTTCGAAATAATAAAAATAACAATGCCAGCGAAAAAAAGCTGGCATTGTTATTTTTAATGTAACGATTTGTCAATTTGAAAATGTACCAATGGTAATTTTGCTTCTATCTTAGATAGTGTATTAATTTATACTTTTAGGATTCTAACCCAAAAATCAAAACTTTTCTGTAAAATCGTTTGCTGTTGTCATAGAAATCAAAATGATGTTTTTTTAATGTATCAATTTGATAATTTGAAAATGTAGTAATGTGGGATTCGCTTCGCTGTTAGACTTGTTCCCGCGCAGGCGAGAATCTCTTAGATCGCTTCGCTGTTTGATTTTAGATCTTTTGATACGTCATTGCGAACGCAGTGAAGCTATCTGTAACTAATATATCAATGTGTTTCAAAGTTAAATTTTGCTGTAAAAGGCACAGATTACCACGAAATTTTTCAAATTTCTCGTAATGACGTATCGAAAGCAAAACGTCACTACGAGTGATTTTCGTAATGAAATGGAGAAAATTGTATCGAGAAGTAATTAAAATCCATAGCTGTTCTCGATAGATCCTGAATCAAGTTCAGAACACTCGAATTTGTAGAGGTTTTTTTAATACATTCATTTGTCAATTTGAATACCGTTACTCAAACATATTCGCTATTGTTTCCGCAACCAATCTTCAAGTGTATCTAGAAACCCATCGCATCGTTTATACGGCAATTTATTATCTTGAAATTCATAAAAACCTCCTGTCTCACACTCCAAAATATTATGATTGCAATTCGGAAAGGAATGTATTTCTAACTCAGTATTCTTAGCCAGCGTTTTTTCGTAAAATGCTTTGGTTTTTCTCCAATCTACGTTCATATCTGTTTCTCCAAATAATGCCAACACTGGGCAATTGATGTTGGATAAAATCGATTCAAAATCATTTATGATAATCGGAAGACCTGTTTCGGAATCTAGTTTTTCTTTCATGAATGTCTTTTGATATGTGTAATATGCTGCTTCCGTCATTTCATGACCATTATTAAAACGTCTGATAAAAGCATTCTTTCTCAAATTCTGCGTAGCATCCCTAGCGCTTTCATAACTGCCTCCAGAATGATGAATTTTTATAGCCTTTTTCCATTCGCGCAACAACAAAGCAATCGAATCTTTCGGCGTTCCGTTTATGCGTAGATTTTGTTCAAATAGATAGCCGAAATTTTCTTTATCATCCACGCCACTCACAGCAATCCAAAACTTGATGTCTTTATAGTTTTGAATCACAATCGGATTGACCCAAGTAGCACGACTTCCTCCATACAAACCAATGGTTTCGCAGCCTGCTATTTTCTTTTCTTTCAACGTTTTAATTGCTGCAATAGTTTCATCAGCACTATTATACACAGATTGATTGTTATTAAATGTTCCACCACTTTTTCCACAGCCTATCTTGTCCCACATATAGGTAGTGTAGCCTGTTTGTACAATTCGTTCTCTGATATCTGAATACCAATTTTGGGCAACAGCATTTGTTTTTCCTGATCCGTGAATGATCAATACAATTCCTTTGGATTTTTGATCTTTTGGAG
>JBCCLS010000666.1:0-2385 GCA_039026835.1 Bacteroidota bacterium
AAGTTAAGCATAAGCTTCCAAACATTCGTCGCAAGAAAACTGAATCTCACCGACGATGCGCCTGTTTTTGTAGCATTTCCGAAGATATTTGTGTCAATATTAATCGTTAAAACAAAAAAATGGCTTTACAAATCACACAACAAAACGGAACATTTTTAGTAAAAGGAAAATTAAATACAAGCACCACAAGATCGTTTGTAATTCATCTCGAATACCTCATTGAACAACATCAAAATGTAGTGGTAAATATTGACGGTGTCACTGAAATCGATTACGATGGTTTGGAAGGAATTAAAACGGTAACTGCAATTGCTTTGAGACATCACAAAATGTTTTCAGTAATCGGAAATGGTTGCAAAGAGATTTATCAAGATTTCAATTGCTCACAAGTTGCTTAGGTAGTATTGAGTCGTGAGATGTTAGTATTGAGATAAGAAACTTCGAATAAACAAACAGACAAATCAACAAAAGACAATGATCACAATCGCAAAAAAATTAAAAAGTCGCCTTACCACAGCACATATATTTATGGTAAGTGTGTTGTTGGTAAACGGCGGAAATTACCTCTACAACTTACTATTGGGTAGATTTTTAGGTCCAGAAAAGTTTGCAGACGCTGCTATTTTGGTGACTTTTTTACTAGTCCTGTCGTTTGTGGCGATGACCTTTCAATTGGTAACCGCAAAGTTTTCTGTATTGTTTGAAGCAAAAGTATTCAAAGCATTTGCTGCAAGTATCTACAAGAAATCAATCATCACAGGAATTGTTTTGGGTTGTTTCGTTGTGTTCTTCGCTTCCGAATTGCAAGCCTTTTTTAACACTTCATCTTCTTCGATGTTTGTCTTTTTTGGGATTGGAATTCCGCTCTACTTTATCATGAGTGTCAACAGAGGAATTTTTCAGGGAACACAAAAATTGATATCGCTTTCGGTGACGTATCAGGCAGAAATGATCAGTCGTTTAGTGATCACGTTAGCACTATTATACTTTTTACAAATTGAATCTTCTTTGTTGATTTCAGTAGGAATTCTACTTTCTTTTGCCTGCGGATTGATTCCTTTTGACTTCAAAAATATCAAATGGAAAACCACCAACCTTTTGACCAAATCGCAAGGAAAATTGGTGCGTAACTTTTTCATCATCACCGCTTTTTATGAGCTGACACAAATTATCATCAACAACAGTGATATTCTACTAGTAAAACACTATTTCGAGTCTTATGATGCAGGATTGTACGCTTCCTTAGCCTTGATTGGACGCGTTGTCTATTTCATTGCATGGATGTTTGTGATGTTATTATTGCCAACAGTTGTACAATTAAAAAAAGAAGGAAAATCTACAGTTCCTATCTTATTAAAATACGTGACATATATCGCAGGAATTGCAGGGGTTATTATTGTGGGTTGTGTTTTATTTCCAACACAAATCGTAACCATCTTATTTGGTGAAAGCTATTTGGCCATCACGCCATTATTATGGAAATATGCATTGGCGACAGGCATTTTTGCACTCTCCAATATCTTCGCTTATTACTATTTATCGTTAGACAAATACATTCCCGTCGTACTTTCCGGAATCTTTGGAATGCTTCAAGTCGTATTGGTCGTTTTCTTCCATGAAAATCTAGCACAGGTCGTACACGTACAGATCATTGCGATGGTATTGTTATTAGTTGTGCAGTTGTCTTTTTTCTTCTATGAAAATCGATTTAGATCGCTGCGCTTCGATTAGCTCAGTGCAAGCGCTTTCATATCTTGTTATTCCATACCAATATTAAATTTAATTAAGATATAATAGTTTAATATCGCTTTATTATACAAACTTCCTTTTCTAAATTATTTTCCTCATAGATTTTACTTATCAAACAATTTTCATAAGTAACTGTTTCACCATCATTGTAAATCACAGTATATCTTTTGGCTGAAGCTTCATCAACAATTAAAAATTGATCTCTTATTTTTAAATCTCCAAATTTAGATATCTCTTTTTGTTTCTTTCTTTTCAACATGTTATATTTTGTATTACTAATTAGATATGTACTTCAAAAATAGCTTATTATTATCATTTCTGTTCTTAGCATTGAGCTTGTCAGAATGAAATCCAAACATTCTCCCCTTTCATCTAAACATACTTGCATTTCGGCACAACTCGTCGATTTTTCAGAGTTGGAAAACGCAAATTTGTAGTGTAATTAAAAAAGAAATATCATGAAACTAGCAATCGTAACTGCATATCCTCCAAGCAAAGTAACCTTAAACGAATACGCCTATCATTTGGTAAAAAGTTTTCGTCAAAAAGAACGTATTACGGAAATTGTCTTGCTAACGGATACAACGCCTGAAGCAAAAGATTTGAACTTTTCTGAAGCGGGTTGCAAAATTACCG
>JBCCLS010000667.1:0-2382 GCA_039026835.1 Bacteroidota bacterium
ACCTTTACAAAAACGAGCATAAATTCGTTTTCGACTTGAAAATTACAAAATGTTTCTCGAAAATACAGTAAATCATAAAGAACAATTTGGTTGGATTGAAGTTATTTGTGGTTCCATGTTCTCTGGAAAAACAGAAGAACTCATCCGAAGACTCAAAAGAGCGCAATTTGCCAAACAAAAAGTGGAGATTTTTAAACCTGCTGTAGATGTTCGATATGACGAAGAAATGGTAGTTTCTCATGATGCAAATGAAATACGCTCTACTCCCGTTCCCGCTGCCGCCAACATACGATTATTAGCCGACAATTGCGATGTTGTAGGAATAGATGAAGCACAATTTTTTGACGATGGTATCATTGCCGTTTGTAATGATTTAGCAAACAAAGGTATTCGAGTGATTGTGGCTGGGTTAGACATGGATTTTAAAGGAAATCCGTTTGGACCGATGCCTTCACTGATGGCAACTGCTGAATATGTAACGAAAGTTCATGCCGTTTGCACACGTACAGGAAACCTAGCACAGTACAGTTTTAGAAAATCTAAAAGTGATGATTTGGTATTGCTAGGTGAAACTGACGAATACGAACCATTGAGTCGAGGTGCTTATTACAAAGCTATGCTTAAAGAATCCGTAAAAGAGATCGAAGTTGATGATGCGGAAGAAATCATTCCAAAACAACAATCTGACAATTAACTACCATAATGTTACACATCCAAGAATCTGTTTTAGAAATTAATTTTAAAGCACTCCAAAAGAACTTCGAATTTTTAAAATCTAAAACCAAAACAGGCACCAAAATTTTAGCAGTCGTCAAAGCATACGGCTACGGAAGTGATGCCATCGAAATTGCAAAGTTTTTACAAGACGAATTACATATTGATTATTTTGCTGTAGCATACATTCGAGAAGGCGCTTATTTACGCGCTGGAGGCATTACCAAACCTATTTTGGTGTTGCACCCACAAATGGTCAACCTTAAACATGCCATTGCATATAATTTAGAACCGAGCTTATACAACGATCGTATTTTTACAGCATTCGCTAAAGAAGCTGCTAAACAAGGAAAAAAGGAGTATCCCGTACACATAAAATTCAATACAGGACTCAATCGTTTGGGATTTTTTCACACAGATGTGGAATACGTGATAAAAAAGCTAAAAACCTTATCGCAAATAAAGGCAGTATCTGTCTTATCGCACTTAGCGGCTTCGGAAGATTTGAACGAAAAAGAATTCACGCACAATCAAATTCAACTGTTCAAAGAAATTAGCGATAAATTTCTAAAAGAATTGAATTACAAACCCATATTGCACATGACCAATACGTCTGGAATTTTAAACTATCCGGAAGCGCATTTTGATATGGTTCGCACAGGAATAGGTTTGTATGGTTTTGGAAACGATCCAAAATACGATCAACACTTACAACCCGTTGCGTCATTAAAATCAGTGATTTCGCAAATACATCGCATCGAAAAAGGAGAAAGTGTTGGGTACAACCGCGCGTACATTGCAGATGATTATGCCACGATTGCAACCATTCCATTAGGACATGCAGATGGGATTAGCAGACAATTTGGAAATGGTGTTGGAAGCGTGGTCATCAATGGAAAATTAGCGCCCATTGTTGGTAATGTTTGTATGGACATGTTAATGGTGAATGTTACGGGAATTCGCTGCAATGAAGGCGATGAGGTCATTGTATTTGGCGAAGGACAAAGCGCTGAAGAATTGGCTGCTAAAATAAATACCATCTCTTATGAAATGCTCACTGCCGTCTCTCAACGGGTAAAACGTGTATTTCTTCGGTAATCAAAAGAATAGTTCGTTTCACACGATTGAAAACTATCATAATTTTTACTACTTTTAAATTCAATAACAATAACTAACAATACACATTATGTTAAAAGAATTTAAAGAATTCATCATGACGGGCAATGTCATAGAACTTGCCGTCGCCGTTATCATGGCAGGAGCAATTGGTGCCGTAGTAAAAGGATTTGTAAGCAACATTGTAATGCCTGTTGTTGGGTTTTTTACAGGGGGAACAGATTTCTCAGACAAAAAAATTATACTGAGTGAAGCAGTTGTAGATGCCACCGGAAAAGTGGTCACTCCAGAAAATGCCATTATGTGGGGAAATTGGGTGAATTCACTCGTAAACTTACTAATTGTAGGTTTGGTTATGTTTATCATTATCAAATCATACAACAAAACAAAAAAGAAGAAAGAGGAAGCAGCGCCAGAGCCAGAAGCGCCAAAAGGACCAACACAAGAAGAATTATTAACGCAAATTAGAGACTTATTACAGAAATAATTTTCTCAAAATACCCGATCAAAAGCCACTCTATACGGAGTGGCTTTTGTGTTATACTAATTCGA
>JBCCLS010000668.1:0-2380 GCA_039026835.1 Bacteroidota bacterium
GGTAGATAAACTCTCTTTTATCTCTGTTTGACGTGTTCTTCCCATATAGGAAATATACAAATTATTTAACGCATATTAAAGTTTATTTGGTATTATTTAGACAGATTGCCGCGCTGCGCTCGCAATGAACGAATCAAACTTTTTACAAAAATCGCTTGCTTTTGTCATAAAAATCGAAGTGACGTTACGTTTTCAAATCGGCACTTAATTCTCGACTAATACCTAATCCCTTTTTTAATGTCTTAATTTGACGATTTGTAAATGTGCCAAATTTATTTCAAAGATGAATCTTGTTTTGATTTAAACACCTAAGACCCAAAACCCAACAACCTACCTATTTCAAATACTTATAAATCTTCTTCAGCAGTGTGCTTTCGTCAAAAGGTTTTTCAATAATATCTGTCATGCCCATTTTTTTGTAGCGCTTTTTATCTGCGTCATATAAATTGGCAGTAATTGCTAAAATCGGAATGGTTTTGCAGTTTTGTACCGGCAATGAACGAATCATCTTTGTGAGTTCGTCTCCGTGTGTGCCGGGCATGCGAATGTCCATCAAAATCAAGTCGTATTCGTTGTGAATCACAGTTTCAATCACATCTTCGCCATTCGTGATAATATCCAAAAAGAAATTCCCTTCCTGCGCTAAAATTTTTAACACGGCCATTTGTGCCAATTCAGAATCCTCAGCCAATAAAATGCTGTATTTTTCTTTGGATAAAAAGTTTTTCCGTTCAATCTCAGATTTTCTGTCTAAAGACGTGTTTTCTTGGTTGATAGGATATTTTAAATTCATATTGATTTTAAACGTAGAACCGACGCCTTTTTCACTTTCGACCGTAATTTTTCCATCCATCAATTCTACCAAACCTTTTACAATAGACAAACCTAAGCCTGTGCCTGCAAATTTTGAAGAATTGTTAAGTTGTGTAAAACTATTAAAAACAGCAGCGAGTTTATCAGCAGGAATTCCAATCCCTGTATCAGTAACACTAATATTAACGTTGACTTTGCGTGCTCTACTTTGATTGGCTTTCATACAAAAAGTTACCTTGCCAGTGGCGGTAAATTTCAGTGCATTTTCAATCAAATTTTCGAAGATTTGTTTAATGCGTGTTTTATCGCCTTCAATATATTTTGGAATTTTTTCGTCAAAATCAACTTCAAATGCTATGTTTTTTTGTTTGGCTTTGACGCTGTATGTAAACTCCAGCATTTCAATGAGTTCGTGAAAATTGAACAATTCTTCATTGAGTGCTAACTTTCCAACTTCAATCTTAGAAATTTCTAAAATATCACCAATCATATTTTTTAAATGATCTGCTGACGATTTGATGACTTCCACATAATCTTGTTGTTCTAGTGACATATCTGTCTTTTCCAATACCGAACAAAAAGCCGTCACACCAGTTAACGGATTGCGCAATTCGTGACTAAAATTGGCAATAAAAGTGTTTTTAAAGTCTTCCTTTTCTTTGAGGTATTTATTTTTGAGTTCTAGAATTTGTGAATTAATCACCGATTCATTTCGACTTTGTGCTACTTCCTGATAATATTTGTAATGATCTGAAAAATCGTGAATAATCACCAAAGTTGGTTGATTTTCCGCAAAGGTTTTAAACTCAATATCACAGGTATATTCTTTTTGATCGACACCTTCAATATGCACACAGGTAAATTTGATATCGTTGTCTTCTTCGACATCAAAATACGCTTCTAGTCCTTCAAAAAATGGACTAATGGTGCTGATAGCATCTCCTTCTTTCACTGAAAAAAGAAGATTGTCACTTTCTAATACATTTCCAGATTTGTCAATAGTTATAAACTGTGTTCTAGGATGAAAATAGGTTCCTCTATACGTTTCTAACATCATAATTATTTCACAAGATCTTTAGCCAAAGCAATGAACATATCGTCTACTTTGTCACCTGTTTTTGCACTTGTAAAAAAGTCAGGTGTTACAGCAAACATGTCTTTGTTTTCTTTTAAATATGTTTTTGTTACCAAGTCCGCTTTATTGCCCACTACTTTTAGTGGTGTATTTGCATATTGGTTTGTTAGGTAGGTAATGTCGTTTTCTAAATTCTCAAAGGTAGCTGGGCGCGTCACATCAAACACATAAATAAAACCATGTGTCCCAAGTAAATACGATGCTCTTGTTTTTCGTATATCATCGTATCCTTCCAAATCCCAAATAATGAGTGAAATGCTTTCATCGGCTGAAATTTCCACTTCTTTTTTTAAGATGTGAACTCCAATAGTGACTTTGTAATCGCTTGTAAACGTGTTTTCTACAAACTGCCGGATCAATGAAGATTTCCCGACACCAAAGTGACCTAATAGAATTATTTTTTTAGAGGCTTTCTTCATTCGTACTAAAGTA
>JBCCLS010000669.1:0-2375 GCA_039026835.1 Bacteroidota bacterium
CCGCATCCCGCCATGTGGTTAGAACGTCATCGGGAACCTCAAAGGGGGCCGCACTCCAGCCGAGCTGGTCGCGGGTCAGCGCGATTTCCTCATCGCCTAAGGGGGCGCCGTCTTAAGAATGATTGCACTGAATATTTTGTATTTTAGAGTTGTAAAAACACCAATCCCAACAATAGCAGGCAAATGACGGGCAAATGGCGGGTCATTTTTCCTGTAAAATTAAAATTCAATACTAGTTTTGATGAAAAATATCCATACCATGAAACAGCCAAAACTAGGAAAGAAAATCGCTGCCTTGCGAAAGGAAAAAGGATTGACTCAAGAAGAATTGATTGAAAAATGCAATGTAAGTATCCGAACCATTCAACGCATTGAAGCTGGTGAAGTCACGCCGAGAAGTTACACCATTAATGCTATTTTTGAAGCCTTAGAATACAATGTTGCAGAAGCACAAGCTGCGCAAATTGCCTTTGAAAAATCCTGTGAAATTGAACCGCATTGGTTACAAGAACCGAAAGGCTGGTTAGTCATTGGCTATTTTACATTTTGGTTTGTTGTGACTTTTGTGCTACAACTGATCGGCATGTCATCTTTATTCATTCTATCTTCCATTGGTACGTTTGTAAGTGTGGAGCTGATTTTATCCGCGCGCTATCACAAATCGAGAAATCCGAAAATGAGCATTCACAATGACAAAATCAGCATTGCCTACAATCGTTTTGAAATTTTAGGATTTCTTGCTTTTTTTCTAACTGCAATCATCTTTTCAACACCTTTTACAATCACGCCACAAGATGATATTGGTTTTTCATACGATTTATTATTTCCAATTTTTATACTACTGTTTCTTGGGTTTGCGTTTAAACAAACCTTACTTCTTTTTGTAAATAAAATAGTGAGTCAAAAAACCGGTTTATACATTTCGGACAAAGGCATTGAAGACAATTCGAGTTTGCTTGAAACAGGTTTTATTGCTTGGAACGAAATAGAAAGTATTCAAATCAAAGAGAAAATGTATGGTTCGCGCTGTATTGTGATTATGCTAAAACATCCTGAAGATTTTATACGAAAGTATAGAAAGAGTTATGAAAAAATGGCGATTAAAATCAATATGGAAAAATTTGGTTCGCCGCTTCGTATTGAAACCAGAACTTTATACATAAGCACCAAGGAATTATATCAGATTTTATGTGTGCGATTTAAAAAATTTCAATCTCATACGATGTAAGCTGCTGCTGCGTAAATAATACCTGCCTTTTACGACCAAATACGCAGCTACTGAATACTGAATCATACTGAATTATACTGAATCAAGTTCAGCACGAGAGTTCAGTATGAGAGTTCAGCACTAGTCGAACCAAAACGAAAATACACACATGGCAGTTCAAGATATTACCAACTACACGTATCAAGATACATTTTCATTGAGTGTCGTACAATTTGAAAAAGCCTGTGTGGTCAATCAGCCCGAACAAGTAGATGCATACACAATTTACTGGATTAAAGAAGGAAAAGGAACTTATTTTATCGATTTTGAAGAGTATACTTTTGACGGAAATATTATTTTCTTTTTGTCGCCTGGACAAGTATTTTCGGTAAGTTCAGAAAAAATTAAGGAAGCCTACAAACTTTCGTTTCAACGTGATTTTTATTGCATTCAAACGCATGATAAAGAAATTTCGTGTAATGGTGTGCTGTTTAATAATGTGTACGACACGCCCTATGTACTTCCAAAAGCAAAAGATGTGCAGCGTTTGGAGTTGTTGTTAGAAGATTTAATTGAAGAATTTGATAACAAAAACTCAGGTCAGTACGATATGTTGCAGAGTTATTTGAAGCAATTTATCATTCATTCAGTTCGTGTCAAAAAAGACGATTTTGTCGTAAAAGAAGATACTGAAACGAAACTTTACAAAGATTTTAGTGTGTTGGTGGAGCAAAACTTCAAAAAAATGCATTCGGTATCTGGGTATGCGGATCGTTTGGGGATTTCTCCAAAATCCATTGCCAAGCATTTTCAGAAACTTGGAACTACGACACCAAGTGATTTTATTAAAAACAGAATCATCCTCGAAGCCAAACGTCAAT
Organism: Bacteroidota bacterium; assembly: GCA_039026835.1. Lineage (GTDB taxonomy): Bacteria > Bacteroidota > Bacteroidia > Flavobacteriales > Flavobacteriaceae > Kordia. The sequence continues at coordinate 2,089 of JBCCLS010000669.1, forward strand.
TGTTATATACAGAACATACTGTCAAAGAAATTGCTTTTGATTTGGGTTTCAACGATCCGGCGTATTTTACTCGATTCTTCACAAAAGCCAGTGAGCGATCTCCTTTACATTTTAAAGCGGAATATAAGAAGTAGATTTTGTTAGATACGCTTTGCTTTAGAATCTAGATCGCTTCGCTATTAGAGTTTAGACTTAGCTGTTAGCTTTTTGCTGATTTAATTCTCGCGAATTAAATCACTATGTTTCAAACAACGTCACATCACAAAACTCTAAAAATCTACCAAAAA
>JBCCLS010000670.1:0-2352 GCA_039026835.1 Bacteroidota bacterium
ACTTCTACTTGTCCCAATTCAATATAAATTAATTTGGCTGTGGCTACTGCTTGAATCGCTTCCTCAGTGTTTGGAAATTTTGCTACGACAGATCGGAACTTTGTCAATGCTACTTGGTTTTTTCCTGTATTGTAATTGATCAATCCTTGTTTTAACATCGTTTTTGGCACATACGAACTTTTTGGATATTCGGCTACCATTTTGGCATAGGTATTTAAACCTTCGGTGGTTTTATCCATGTTGATGTAGGTATTTCCTAATTCGTACAATGCATCATCACGTAAGGATGATTTTTTATACTTGCCAATAAATTTGTCCAACTCACTTACTTTTGTATCGGTTTTTCCAGTGAATCCATAACTGATCGCTTTTTGGAAATACGCATAATCTTCGTCAATACCTTTCATGGCAATCGCTTTATTATACGATTTGATGGCGTTGGTGTAATCGCTTGTTACGAAGTGACTGTCGCCCAAACGTAAATAACTGTCATTCACACGTGGTTTGTCGTCTGCATTGTTTGCAATAAATGTTTCAAAACCTGAAATAGCACTTGCATATTCTTTTTGTTTGAAATAGGTATATGCCAAGTTGTACTCTAATGTTTTTGCTTCTTCGGTCTCAGTGATATTTGCATTGGCAAAAGTTTTGAATCCTTCTAGCGCAGTATCATAATTGTCTAATAAATAGTTGGTTTCAGCTTTCCAGAATGTCGCTCTTGCGGTATATTCGGCAGCTTCGTTTTCTTTGAGCGATTTGTCAAAGAATTCCAATGCTTCTTGGTATTTGCTATCGTTGAACAATTCAATAGCTCGGTAGAACGCTACTTTTTGATAGGTAGATTTGTCACTGTATTTTTTACTTGATTCTAACAGATTCAACGCTGCTTCGTAATCTTTAGACGTAATGTATGAACTTACGAGCAACTCTTCCAATTCCTCTTGGTGTTCTGTTTCAGGATATTTCTTTAAATAGGCTGTCAATACAGAAGGCACACTTTCATACGGATTTCCAATCTCATAGCTCAATCGTGCATAATTTAATCCAGCATCTTGTTGAATTTTCACGTCAAAATCCATTTGAAATGCATTGCGAAAAGCATTCAATGCTTGCTGTTTTTTATCTGTATTCAGGTAACATTCACCCAAGTGATAGTATGCGTTTTGCGCTACAAAATTACTTCCATCTACAATTTTATTGAATTGTTTGATGGCGTTTTCATAGTCTTTTTGTTTGTAGTACGCGTATCCTAGTTGATAGAAATCTGTGTTGTTCCAACGTCCTTTTTTTCCTTTGTATTCTTTTAGGAATGGAATCGCTTCTGCGTATTGTTGTAGATTGAAATGACTTTCTCCAATAATTTTATTGAGTTCAGAAATTTCTTTTCGGTCTGCATTTGGCAACTCTTTTTTGGACAGATCAATTGCTTTTTGGAAGTTTCCAAGCTTAAAATTCATGTCTGCTTTAAAGTACGACAGCTTTTCATTGTACTCTTCATCTTGAGAAACACCGTCAAAATACTCGCTTGCTTCTTTGTAATTATCTTCCTGATATGCAATGTATCCTGTATAGTATTTTGCTTGCGAACCGTATTTTGGAGAATCTAGCAATTTTTGAAAATATTGTTTTGACTGTCCGTATTTTTTAGACGTAAAATACGCATACCCTTTTTTAAAATTGTAGTCTTCACGTTGCGAATTGGTCAAATTTTTATCGCCTGATTTGTCGTACCATTTCAACGCACGCGCATATTTTCCATTCTCAAAATAATAATCGGCAACATCAATATAGGCAGAATTTCGTTTGGTACTCGTTGGATAGCGTTTTACAAAATCTTCCATCATATTATCTGCGCCCAACTGATTCAATCGTACGGCACAATTGGCAATATAGTAGGCACAATTGGCTTCGGTTTCATAATCAGAAGTAATATTTTTCACTTTGTCAAAAAGTGTTTGCGAAGCTTGGTATTGCTTGCTATTGTACAAGTGTAAGGCCTCGTGGTAGTCTTTTAAGTCGTGTGTGTAAACCTTTGTTTTTTGTGCGTATGAAAGTTGAAAACATACAAGCACCAAGCATAGAAGGTGTAGAAGATTTTTTTTGCTCATGAATCTTGTGGTTTTATGAGATTTGCAATGCTTTGCGTTGAATTTCTATTCCCTACAAACATACCATAAATAAATATGTTTCACCAATTTTGGCAGGTTCAAAAATTCTTTTTTCTAATTAAACTAACGTTGCTTTTTGGGGATAATTATATGATGTGAGTGTAAAAAATGATTTCTGGAACGTATTTAGGAATTTCTTAACAATTATCGCTTTTGCAACAATGCGTTTTCTGTAGCATTAGTA
>JBCCLS010000671.1:0-2352 GCA_039026835.1 Bacteroidota bacterium
CATAATTTTAGATTTAGTTTACACAAAACTACAGGTAACTTCATTTCGTTTTTTTGCCATAGGACAAAAAATTATTCTTTTTTTGCGCGCACCCTACTTAATGAACTTTGGGTAATTCCAATGAAGCTTGAAACATATTTTAGTGGAAATTTTTGAAGCCAGTTTTTTTCTTTTTCTACTCTTCGGTACCGTTCTGTTGCTGTATCACTTTGAAAAGAAATAATATTTCGCGACATATTGGCAAAGGCTTCTTCAACAGTTCTTCTGAGCAAAGTATTATACGCAATTGATGTGGCGGCAAGTTGATCACTTTTTTCTTTTTGAATACAGTACACAAAACTTTGCTCCATACATTCTATGAAGATTCGAGTAGGTTTTTTATGCAGATAACTGTCCAATTCGGTGAATATTTGCCCTGCTGTACCAAGCCATACGGTAAATTCTTTATCGTCTTTCCAATAATACAGTCGAACACTACCGCTTTTAATGAAGAAATACTGATTGCAGATATGATCTTGTTTTAGGAGAAAATCTCCTTTTTCAAACATTCGTAAGGTCAAATGGTCGTAAATGGTTTCTACATCAAGTGCCGATCCATTTGATAATCTTTTTATTTCAGATGTGAGTGTATCCACAATATATGCACTAGTAATAGTTATTTATTAATTCTAAATATACTATTTCTACATATGCAAAGCGACAAAATTCAAATCAAATTATTGAAAATGGTGTAGATAGTAACAATTCTGCTGTAAGATGCGAATTATAGAATTGGTATACGATACTTTAAAATGAAGTCTTTGAAACTCAAATATACAGTTACACATTAAACAAAAAGTGCATCACGTCGCCATCTTTGACGATATAGGTTTTTCCTTCTACGCCGAGTTTTCCTGCTTCTTTTACTTTGGCTTCTGTGCCATATGTTACATAATCATCATACTTGATGACTTCTGCACGAATGAATCCCTTTTCAAAGTCTGTGTGAATCACTCCTGCAGCTTGTGGAGCTGTGGAACCAATTTTTACAGTCCATGCGCGCACTTCTTTTTCTCCTGCGGTAAAATAGGTTTGTAAGTTTAAGAGTTTGTAGGCTGCACGAATCAAGCGAGAAACGCCTGGCTCTTCCAGTCCGATGTCTTCTAAAAACATTTGACGCTCTTCGTAGTCTTCCAATTCTGCGATGTCTGCTTCCGTTCCTACTGCCAATATGATGATTTCTGCATCTTCATCTTTTACTGCTTCATGCACTTGCTCTACATAGGCATTTCCTGATTTTGCGGATGCTTCGTCTACATTACACACGTATAAAATTGGCTTTGCGGTCAACAATTGAAAACCTTTCATCAACTCTTCTTCATCTTCAGTCACTTCTACAGCTCTAGCTGAAATTCCTTGCTCTAGTGCATTTTTGAATTTTTCAAGTATTGCTTGTTCTTTTTGTGCTTCTTTGTTTCCAGTTTTGGCTGCTCTTTTTACTTTTTCCAAGCGTTTTTCAACTGTTTCTAAATCTTTGAGCTGCAATTCGATATCAATCGTTTCTTTATCGCGAATTGGGTCCACGCTTCCGTCTACGTGTACAATATTGTCATTGTCAAAACAACGCAACACATGCATGATAGCGTTACACTCGCGAATGTTTCCTAAAAATTGATTTCCCAAACCTTCACCTTTGCTGGCTCCACGCACCAATCCGGCAATATCAACAATCTCAACCGTTGCTGGAATCACACGTTGTGGATTCACCAATTCTTCTAACTTTTCCAATCGTGGATCAGGTACATTTACGACACCTAAATTTGGTTCAATTGTACAGAATGGGAAGTTGGCACTTTGCGCTTTCGCATTCGATAAACAGTTAAATAAAGTTGATTTTCCAACGTTTGGTAATCCTACAATTCCAGCTTTCATTTTGATGATTCAATTTTAGTGGTGCAAATATAGTATTTGTGTTTGGTTTTTTCGTGTTTTTGTTGGTTTGTCTTTTTGGGTATTGGGTGTTGGGTCTTAGGACGCTTTGCTTTTTGGTTGTTAGTTGCTTGATGTTGGTTGCTGGGAAGTTACTTTTTCATTTTATATTTTGTGATTTTACATTTTATATTTTGCTTCGTTTGTTGTGAGGTGGTCGCTTTGCTCCGTTGTCGGCTGGCATTTTAAATATGTTTTTGTTTCAAAATGTAAACTGCTGAACTTATAAACTCATAAACTTCTTTGTTGTTGATTTGTTTATTCGTTAATTTGAAGTTTCTTGAGAAGGCATCTCAATCCTCACTACTAATAGCTCACTACTCCGTTGTCGTTGTTTTCAATTTAAAATTCATTACTCCCAAGCGTCACTTCGAGTGTCCTGAA
>JBCCLS010000672.1:0-2349 GCA_039026835.1 Bacteroidota bacterium
GTCGATTTGACACATTTGCGTCGAAAAGTTGAGATTTTGAGTCCTGCAAATCCAAATGTGGCAGTCGCGCCGAATGAGAAGCGCAATTTACATTTAACTAGACAAGCCGAAAGAGCACTCAAAACTACATTTTTAGAAGCCAAACTTTTTCAAAGTTCTTCTATCAATACTGCACACTTATTATTGTGCATTCTACGAAACGAAAACGATCCCACAACCAAACTTTTAAATAAGTTAAAAGTGGATTACGATAATGTTAAAGAGCAATTTAAGCATATGATAACAAATGACGATGATTACATAGACACTCCACGTTCAGAATCATTTTCTGATGATAGTGGAAGTTCCCAAGAGTCTTCAAAAGAAAATCCATTTGGTTCCTCTAATTCCGGTGGAAAAGTAAATAAAAAGTCCAAAACACCCGTGTTGGATAATTTCGGAAGAGATTTGACAGCACTTGCAGAAGAAGGAAAATTAGATCCTGTAGTTGGACGTGAAAAAGAAATTGAACGTGTTTCTCAAATTTTGAGTAGACGTAAAAAGAACAATCCAATTTTAATTGGTGAACCTGGTGTGGGTAAATCTGCCATTGCTGAGGGACTAGCCAATAGAATTATAAAACGTAAAGTATCGCGTATTCTTTTCAACAAACGCGTAGTAACGCTTGATTTGGCAAGCTTGGTCGCTGGCACAAAATACAGAGGTCAGTTTGAAGAGCGTATGAAGGCTGTGATGAATGAATTGGAAAAGAATGATGACATCATCTTATTCATTGATGAAATTCATACCATCGTAGGCGCTGGTGGCGCAACAGGAAGTTTAGATGCCTCCAACATGTTTAAACCAGCATTGGCAAGAGGAGAAATTCAATGCATTGGTGCGACGACATTGGACGAATACAGACAATATATTGAAAAAGATGGTGCTTTAGAAAGACGTTTCCAAAAAGTAGTGGTAGAACCAACTTCCGTGGAAGAAACGATTGAAATTTTAGAGAACATCAAAGACAAATACGAAGAACATCACAATGTAAGTTACACAGACGAAGCCATCAAAGCTTGTGTGACGTTGACAAACAGATACATGACCGATCGTTTTCTTCCAGACAAAGCCATTGATGCGTTAGACGAAGCTGGATCAAGAGTACATATCACGAATATTGATGTTCCAAAACAAATCCTTGATTTAGAGCGTCAATTAGAAGAAGTACGCGAATTGAAAAATTCTGTAGTGAAAAAGCAGAAATATGAAGAAGCGGCTAAACTACGTGACGACGAAAAGCGTTTGGAAAAAGATTTGGCGATTTCACAAGAAAAATGGGAAGAAGAATCCAAACAACACAAAGAAACTGTTGATGAAGACAATGTGGCAGATGTAGTTTCGATGATGACTGGAATTCCGGTAAATAGAATTGCACAAACCGAGAGTAATAAATTGGCACAACTTCCAGATTTGATCAAAGGAAAAGTCATTGGTCAAGATGAAGCGGTTGGAAAGGTCGTAAAAGCCATTCAGCGTAATCGTGCTGGACTTAAAGATCCAAATAAGCCAATTGGTTCATTTATCTTTTTAGGACAAACTGGAGTTGGTAAAACGCAGTTGGCAAAAGTATTGGCTCGTGAGCTATTTGATTCTGAGGAAACACTCATCAGAATTGATATGAGCGAATACATGGAAAAATTTGCCATTTCTAGATTGGTTGGTGCGCCTCCAGGATATGTTGGATATGAAGAAGGTGGACAGTTAACAGAGAAAGTTCGAAGAAAACCGTATGCAGTAGTCTTACTAGACGAAGTAGAAAAAGCGCATCCAGATGTGTTTAATATGTTGTTACAAGTATTAGATGACGGTTATTTGACAGATAGTTTGGGTAGAAAAATTGACTTTAGAAATACCATTATCATTATGACATCAAACATTGGTGCACGTAAATTGAAAGATTTTGGTTCGGGAGTTGGTTTTGGAACGTCTGCCAAAAAAACACAAGCAGATGAATACGCGAAAGGTGTGATTGAGAATGCATTGAAAAAAGCATTTGCACCTGAATTCTTAAATAGAATTGACGATGTTGTGATCTTTAATACGCTTGAGCGTGAAGACATCCACAAAATCATTGATATTGAAATCGCAAAATTATATTCAAGAATCAAAGGTTTGGGATACGATTTATTGTTGAGCGACAAAGCAAAAGATTATATTGCTGACAAAGGTTTCGATAAACAATACGGCGCTAGACCTTTAAAGAGAGCCATTCAGAAGTATATTGAAGATGCACTCGCAGAAGAAATTATCACAGCAAAAATCCATGATGGCGATAAAATATTCATTTTCTTCGTCTAAGTCCATGAA
>JBCCLS010000673.1:0-2345 GCA_039026835.1 Bacteroidota bacterium
CAAGTTCAGAATGACGTTTCCATTAACTTTTTAGATAGCCTCTTTTCGTAAGTTACTTTATGTTAGCTTTTTAACGAATCTACATAGAACATCGGATTTTCATTGAATTTTTTCCAATCGCTTTCTAATGCATCATACAGTGCATCAATGGCTGCAGTTTCTTCGTCTGTTAGATTGGCACGCTTGCTATTTTTCAATTTTAACACATAATCCATTAATTTATAACAGGAAGTAAATTGTCCGCAAGCAATCAACGCATCCATGCGATTCTTTTTGATATCAGTTTCGTCCCACCAAAGCGTAGTTGGCATTTCTGAAGCAATCAATCCTACACTTTTTAGCAAAGTACTTGGCGCTGGATCAATGTTTTTGTTGTAACTGAATGATTTGTTGTACGGTGTTTTTTCTCCGTTCAATTCATATACAGTCGATGTAATGATTTTATGGCGTAAGTCTGGATCAGAATACAACAAACGGTAATTTAGACGTCGTATTTGCTTTAAAAAGATATCATTCACCATAATTACAGTAGAAGAAATACGTTCTGTGAGCATGCGCTGAATTAATCCCACACTTAACTTTTTAAAACTCAATACATCGTCCACCAAAGGTTCTGGAACATTTTTATTGAATAACGATTTGACTGATCGTACCAACATGCCTTTCCCAATACTTGCACCCAATCCAAAAAGTGTGAGTAATAAGCCTATTCCTGTTACAATTCCACCTGTAATGTACAATGCTGGCCACGCTTGTCCTTTGAAGATTTCCATGGAGTTTAATACCATTAGTAAAATTCCAGCGAGTAATAAAATGATATAGATTGATTTAATTTTTAGGTAATCCATTGCTTTGGAAACCACACTTTTAATACTGTAACTTTCGTCTTTTTTCTTTGCCACAGGTTCCCACGGATCCATTTTAAAACTTCCAACATCGTTCACCACAATTAAATCCAATTCCTTTTTTAAGTCTTTGTTGCGCTTTCGAGAGGCGCTGATGTTCATCATACTTCCAATTCCTTGATTGTCAGCAATTCCTCCATCCATCACTCCCACACCATTATCAAAATATTTAAGACTTTTTACATTTTTGTAATCAGTTGACGTTTGATCTTTTATATAATCATCTGGAAATACCAACGGTTCAAATCCCAATGGAAAACAGGAAGAAGATGCTGCAATATCACCTAATTGGAGTTGTTTTTCTAACGTATCTAAGAGTTTATTGCTTAACGCTTTGTTGCCGAATAAACCTGTATTTTGGAATCGAAACGCCAATCCGAATGAGAATTCTGTTGAATTGAAACAGATGTATTTTAGGTTGGCTAATTTTTCTTCATCCAAAAACATATCAAAACTGCCTCCGTAAATGTCTGTCATATCTGCATACGTCAAAGCAAATGCATTGATGAGTGAGCGTTTTTTGTGCGGATTGTCTTTCCAAACTTGATCGTCACCTAATTTTTGAATCGCGGTGGTTAATAATACATCGTTTTCAGGTTTGAATTTATCATATACTCGTTTAAAAAAGTCTTCAAAATTAAAATCAGGTGCTTGTGAAGCTTTTGCATAAGCCACACCAAAAAGCGTTCCACCACTGACTGTACTGATGGCTTCTACATTGTCGAGTAAAGGTTTGTCCTGATATTTGATGCGATTGTAATAGGAAACCACGCCAAGTGAGAAAAATGTAGCGCGATAGCCACCGCCACTGAAACAAAGTCCAATGTTTTGAAAAGGGATAAAGTCTTTCATAATAGGTGTATTCTGTCGTTAGTTATGTTGGTTATTTTATACTAAGGCGTTATCAACTGTGGGGAAGTCTCTCAAATATACATATTATTTTTAGACTTGTTAGATTTTTAGACGCGCTTACGCTGTTAACATCTAGACCGCTTTGCTTTTGGTATTTTGGTCACGCTTTGCTTTAGTATCCTTTCGCTCTTAGAATATTAATCTTTTAGTGTTTGAGTTGGTGAGTGTTCTTTGAAGTATGAGATTGCTATGTCGTTTTGTTTCCCTAGAACGGATTGGAGATTATAAAATTTTCCCAAGTTGATTTACAATTTGTGTAAAGGCTTTTTCTTCAAATTCCCATTCTCGAATAGGTTTTAGATAACGTTTGTGATCTGCTTTGTCTTTACTTTTATCATCAATAGTATATGGTAAAAATTGATAATTAGAAATATTTGCTAGTGCATAACTTGCCTTTTCATCATCTGTAAGTTCATCTTTGATGTTGAAGATATCTTTGTATGAAGAAAATAATTGCCATGGAAACTCTTTGACTAAGACACAAACAATCTTTTTATCTGGATTGGCTACCATTTGTGTAAAGGTTTC
>JBCCLS010000674.1:0-2333 GCA_039026835.1 Bacteroidota bacterium
GATGCAGATTTTAAATCCATCAATGACGATTTAAAAATAAACATTCAACTCAAAAATGGCGATACTGCCAACGATTTACTTTCCTATCTCACCACAAAAGGACAAATAAATCACTTTGTAGAAGTGATTCCTAGCGTGAACGATATTTTTATTCAAACTGTAGAAAATAATAATTAGACATGAACCATTTACCGCTAATTATCCAAAGAGAATATCTAACAAAAGTTAGAAACAAATCGTTTATCATCATGACCTTTTTAAGTCCGCTTATTTTTATTGGACTTATCTCGCTGATCGTGTATTTGACTCAGTTGAATAATAACAAACAACGCACCATTTCCATTTTGGATGAAACTGGAAAAATTTCACAAATATTTTTAACAGAAAACGCACAAAACGATCCACTGACAAAATACAATATCCTTTCGGGAATTTCTTTGGAAGACGCGAAAAAACAGGTACAGGAAACTGAAGAATACGGTTTGTTACATATTCGGCAAATGGCGTCTGCGGAAGAAATTGCACGACAAATTAAATTTTACTCCGAAGATTCACCTTCGCAAAATTTTATCTCAAAATTAGAGCGAAAACTCAGTGAAAAACTCACAGAAGAAGCATTGCTACAGCATAATGTCAATATTGAATTGGTAAAAAATGCCAAAATGCAAGTGGCAGTCGGACAGGAAACATTTTCAGGAGAACGCACGTCAAAATTCATCAATTATGCCAAACTAGGCTTTGGTTTTGCCGCTGGATATTTACTCTTTATGTTCATCATCATTTACGGAAACATGATCATGCGCAGTGTGATTGAAGAAAAAACCAATCGCATCATAGAAATCATCATTTCGTCAGTAAAACCGATTCAGTTATTGATGGGAAAAATTATTGGGACTTCGCTCGCCGGCATCACTCAGTTTTTAATGTGGATTATTTTTGGAGGCGTTTTACTAGTGATCATCAGTTTTGTATTTGGATTTGATTTAGTGGGCGCACAAACTGCACAACAACAAGAATTATTAGCGCAAGGTGCCAATATTAATTTTCAAATGCAGATTTCAGAACTCATCAATAGTTTGCCTATTATAAATCTGCTAGCAGCTTTCTTTATTTTCTTTATTGGAGGCTATTTATTGTTTAGTTCGCTATACGCAGCCATTGGTGCCGCGGTAGATAATGAAACGGATACACAACAATTTATGATGCCTATTTTAATGCCGCTAATCTTGGCTGTATATGTGGGCGGATTTACCGTGTTAGAAGATCCGCATGGAACAGTAGCTACGGTATTTTCATATTTGCCATTTACTTCGCCAGTCGTCATGTTGATGCGAATTCCGTTTGGCGTTCCAATTTGGGAACAATTAATTTCTATCGTACTTTTATATGCAACCTTTGCAGGAACAGTTTGGTTTGCTTCCAAAATTTACCGAGTAGGTATTTTGATGTATGGAAAAAAACCAAGTTATAAAGAGCTGTTTAAGTGGTTGAAATACTAATATTATGACGGATATTGGAAGTTTTTTAGACATTGTACTCTACAAGCATGGAGAAATTACCATCACTGTTCAGGTTGTTTTAACACTTGTTATTGTATTAATTGCTACCCATCTCATTCTTAAATTTGCCCGAATTGGTGTTTCCAAAAGATTGGATGAAGATGGTAAAAATCGTTTCAAAACCGTCTTTACATTTTTAAAGTATTTTATCTTCTCCATCGCCATAATCACATCCTTGGATGCTTCAGGTATTCACATTACCGCATTATTGGCTGCTTCTACAGCATTGTTTGTGGGGATTGGACTTGGAATGCAGAAACTATTTCAGGATATTATTTCTGGAATTTTTATTCTGGTCGATAAGACGATTATGGTGAATGATGTCATCGAGATTGATAAAAAAGTGGGGAAAGTGACCCAAGTAGGATTGCGAACGACCAAAGCCATTACGCATGATGAAAAAATATTGGTAATTCCGAATCACAAATTTTTAAACGAAACCTTGTACAACTGGACACAAAATGATGTTCGTACCAGAGAATCCATTAGTGTTGGAGTTGCGTATGGTACAGATATTGATTTGGTACAAGCATTGTTGTTTGGAATTGCGGTGCAGGATGATGCCATTTTAAATGAACCGAAGCCGACAATCTTTTTTGAAGATTTTGGCGATAGTGCTTTGAAATTTAAGTTACATTTTTATATTGGAGATAGCTTTCATTTGCCAGCAGTTCAAAGTAGACTGCGATACAAAATATACAATACATTTGTTGAAAACAATATAACCATTCCATTTCCACAAAGAGATGTGCATGTGTATAATTCAAAATTAGA